>NZ_JBEWSZ010000018.1 GCF_040537815.1 Mesorhizobium shangrilense | reverse complement strand
CGCGATGCAGTTCGAGCCGGCAATCGACCCGATGACGAATTGATCCGGATCCCAGTCGTGGGGAACATTATGATGAGGCAACGGACAATGTCGGTCGGGAGCATTCCACGGTGAGGCAATACGCGCTCTCACGTTGATTGCCGCGCCGCATGGTCCAGCGCCGGATCGCTCACCACCAGCGCCGGCGTGCAGGATTCATCGGCAATGTCGACGAGGCGCTGCTGCGCCGATCGCATCTCCTGCAGCAGCTTTACCGGGTCCAGCCTCACCTGTGTTTGCGCAAGCTTGGCACGAACCGGTTCAGGCGTGCGTGGATCTGCCAGCAGTCGCTGGCACGGTGTTGCCGCAGGGTGATAGCGCTTGCGCACGCGGGCGCCGTCCCGTTCCTTTCCGGCCAGCTTGAAGGAGGGTTGGAAGAAGTTCACGAACAGCCGAACCGTCGAATAGAGCTGTGCAAGGGCAGCAGCGGCTTCAAGCCCCTCCAGCCGACGATACCCGACAATACGTCGCACCACGGCGCCGTTCTTCTGTTCGACGAAGGCCTGGTCATTTTTGCGGTAAGGACGGCAGCGGGTGAACTCGATGCCGGCATCCAGACAGTAGTCGCGTATCGTCTCGTTCAGGAACACGCTGTCATTGTCCGTGTCGAATCCGAGAAGCCGAAATGGCAGGAGCCGCCGTAATACCGTCAGCACCTCGCTCAACAGCTTCTGTTCACGCACCAGCAAGGGCGCGCATTCCGTCCACCCGCTCGCGATGTCGGTAAGACAAAGCGTTTGTATGAAGCTTCCCCGCGTCGTCGGTCCACTGTGCGCCACCAGGTCGGCCTCGACGAATCCAGGCGGAGGATCCTGCCAATCGGAGAAGGTCCGGATCGGAATGCTGCGCCGCAGCGCGGTGGACGCTGTACTGCGACGGCGTCTCGGCCCACCAGCGATGTCTCGAACCTCGCGAAGGGCGCGGTCGATCGTGGCCGCGCTCATCGCCAATAGCCGTGTGCGGATCTCGGCGGTTAGGTGCAGATGCCCGTGACGCTCCATCGCCTCCATCAGAATCGGAATCAGCATCTTCAGACGCTTGCCGCAGATGCGATCCGAAGCTTCCCAGAGCACGATCAGCCCTTCGCGCACCGCGTCGTCATGAAGCCGGCGCTCCGGTCCCCGAACGCTGCGCCTGTGGTCCATTCCGCAGCAACCGCATGGCATGCTTGCGGTGAACGCCGCTTACCGCCGCGAATTCATCGAGAATGCGCGACTTCTCTGCCCGATCGCCTCGGGCGTAGCGCTCCGCTACCACCTTCACCAGCTCATCCGCGTCGCCATGCTTATCCGCCTCATCTGATTTGCTCCCGCCCCAAAACTGCGGGGAGCAAATCAGATGGGGCAACGGCCCAACATCCGGGAGCAGTTCAGGCGATGCAATGCGGAAGCGCGCGACAATCTGGATGAGAATCTGGAGGCTTCTGTGAGGTCTGCAGGCACGACGGAGCGTCCGGCTGGTTGTCGGACCTCATTGCAAGCCGGATTGAACGGAGCCGCGGGCAAGACTGGCGCTATGGGGATTGTAGCCGGCAGGAGCGGTCGGGATCGTCTTCGCCAGGCTGATGAAGGGCGTTCACGATGCGGCCACAGCGAAGGATGGCGCGGTGGAAGGCGGAACCGTGATGGCGCGAGCCGTCGGATAGGCTGCAGTGCCTTCGATCGCCGGACTGTCTGCTTGCGGCTTTGTGCGGCGGGACAAGGGTCGGGGTGCCGGCGCCCATGGCGACGGGTACCGTTCCGGGTGATGTGGACGCACCCGGCGTGGTCATGAGGTGTCGTTCCAGAAGGGGCGCGGCGGCGCCTGGCCGCACCGCCAGATGGCGAGCGTGATCATTGGCTCTCCGCAGCATGGGCAGCGATGCGCCACCGCAAGGCGCTCGGCGGCGACAGCGGCGCTTTCGGCATCCGGTTCGAGCTCGTTCTGCTGCGATCCGGCCAGCAGCCTGCGACACAGGTCGAGCTTTGCGGCTCGATGGCCGTTGGCGAGGAACCCGTAATGGCGGATGCGGTGGAAGCCGTCCGGCAGGGTGTGCAGCAGGAAGCGCCTGATGAACTCGTGCACATCCAGCGTCATGAGCTTTGCCTTGCCGCCCTGCCGATAATCTCTCCCGCGGAACACGATCTTGCCGTCGGCTATGCTGACGAGCCGGGAGTTTGCGATGGCGACACGGTGGGTATAGCGACCGAGATAGGCCAGCACCTGCTCTGGCCCGCCGAACGGCGGCTTGGCATAGACGACCCATGCGAGGCGACGGACTTCGGCCAACAGGCGGGTGAAGGCGGCTGGCTCGGCCAAGCCGGCGAGATCGGCGAAGAACTTGAGGCCGTCCGCGTCGAAGGCGGTGCGCAACGCCTCCAGAAACAGCCGCCGAAACAGGCGCGACAGCACGCGCACGGGCAGGAAGAACCCCGGCCGGCAGGCGACCCAGCGGGAGCCGTCGGGCGAGACGCCACCGCCCGGCACGATGCAATGGAGGTGGGGGTGATAGTGCAGGTTCTGGCCCCAACTGTGCAGCACCGCGATGAGACCGATCCCGGCGCCCAGATGTTTTGGGTCGGCTGCGATCGTGCGCAGCGTCTCGGCGGCCGCCTTGAACAGGATCGCGTAGACCGCCGCCTTGTTCTGGAAGGCGATCGCGGCGATCGCGGCCGGCAGCGTGAACACCACGTGGAAGTAGGCAACCGGAAGAAGTTCGTCCTGCCGCGCGGCGAGCCATTCCCTGCAGGCCTGCCCTTGGCATTTGGGGCAATGCCGGTGGCAACAGGAATTGTAGGCCACGCGGATCGCCCCGCAGGACCGGCAGCCCTCGACATGGCCGCCCAGTTCGGCCGTCCGACACAGTTCGATGGCGCTCATCACACGCCGCTCGACGCGTCCGAGATGACCGTCATGAACCTGTCGATACGCCTCGCCATGGCGGCGGAAGATATCCGCCACCTCCAGTCTCGCCGACATGGGCGGAACCGATCAGCCCGGCGGCACCACCTCGATGTTCAACCGATCGAGCGGGCTCGTCGTGCGCCGGATCAGACCGTTCGAGACCTTGGTGTAGCGCGCCGTCGAGGACAGATTGTTGTGACCAAGCAGCACCTGGATGATGCGGATGTCGGTGCCGTTCTCCAGCAAATGCGTGGCGAAGGCGTGCCTGAGCGTGTGGACCGTCACGCGCTTGTCGATGCCGGCGGCCGCACGCGCCGAGCGGCACGCCGAGTACAATACCTGAACGTCGATGGGTCGATTTGCATCCCGGCCCGGAAACAGCCAGCCCTGCGGCTTTGCCAGCCGCCAGTAGACCCGCAGGATGCGCAGAAGCTGCGCCGACAGCATCACCGTGCGGTCCTTGCCGCCCTTGCCGTGTTCGACCCGGATCACGCCGCGTCCGCTGTCGATGTCGCCGACCTTCAGTCCGACAGTCTCCGAAGCGCGAAGGCCGGCGGCATAGGCCGTCGTCAGGGCGGTGCGCGTCTTCAGGCTCGGCACCGCCTCGAGAAAGCGGACAACCTCGTCAGCGCTGAGAACCACCGGCAGCGTACGTGGCGCGCGGGCATAGGCGATCCGCTCCGGGATCTCGGCATGGCCCAGCGTCACGCCGTAGAAAAACCGCAGCGCGCACACCGTCTGGTTCAGCGCCGGCCACGAGACTCCCGCCGAAACCAGATGGACCTGGAAGGCGCGGACGTCCTCCAGGCCGAGCCGGTCCGGCGAGCGGTCGAAATAGCGCGAAAACTTGGCCACCGCGTGCACGTAGGATCGCTGGGTGGCCGGCGACAGATTGCGGATCGTCATGTCCTCGATCATGCGTCGGCGAAGCGGGATCAACTCGGCCATCTCAAACTCCTGTTCTCAAGGTTGCGCTTCAACAGCAGCAATCCTTCAAAACAGAAGCGTCATCCGCAAACCCGTGCACCAAATGCCGCGTCAGCGGCTTCGTTCAATCCTACGATTCTCTCAAAACAGGAAACGCTCTAGTGCAAGATAGCGCGGGCCCTCAGCGGAGAGCAGCCGCGGCCGCCAGCCTGATAACGTTCTGTCCAAAGGTCATGTCCCGCGCCTCCTTTCCTATTTCTCATCTCCTACACATGAAGATGACCGACATATTTTTTAACGGTGTAAGATTCCAAACCTTCGATACCGCCCTCTCGACCCCAGCCACTATCGCCGATGCCGCCGAACGGAGTCTCTGGGATCGTTACCACCATCTGGTTGATGCCGATTACGCCGACCTCCATAGCCTCCGAGATACGGTTAGCGGTCGCCGCGGAGCGGGTGAAGGCGTATCCAGCCAGACCATATGGCAATGCATTCGCTCGCGCGAGCCCCTGTTCTATATCATCAACAGATTGAACCAACGCAAGTGGACCAAACGGCTCCTCTGTCATTGCCCTCGCCTGTTCAGGAATGTCCGCCAGGATCGTCGGCATGTACATCAGGCCCGAAGCGTTAATGCGCTGCCCTCCCGTGATTAGCCGCGCCTGATGGGACAAGGCGTCTGCGATGAGATCGTCCATGGCTGCGATACGGCGGGGATTGGCCACTGGTCCCACGGTTGTGCCCGATTGCAAGCCGTCGCCCACGACCTGTTTCTGTACGAAGGCCCGCGCATGTTCCAGATACTCTTCGTAAACTGGACGCTCTACAAAAAATCGGGTTGGCGATGTGCAGACCTGACCGGTGTTTCGAAATTTGATAGCCATCGAAAGTTCTGCAGCACGCTGAACATCAGCATCCTTTGCGACAATCACGGGTGCGTGACCGCCAAGCTCCATGGTAGCAAGGGTCAAGCTCTCTCCGGCAAGCCGAGCGAGGTGGCGCCCAACCGGGGTGGATCCGGTAAAGGAGATTTTGCGAATGATGGGCGACCGAATGAGATACTCAGATACTTCAGCCGGCACCCCAAACACAACGTTAAGCACGCCTTTGGGCAGACCAGCATCGGTAAGGGCCCGTGCTATTTCAAGGGTAGTGCCCGGCGTTTCCTCGGCCGGCTTGATAATGCAGGTGCAACCAGCGGCGAGAGCGGGCGCGATCTTGCGCGCTGGCGTCACTGCTGGAAAGTTCCAAGGGGTGAAGCAGGCGACTGGACCAACAGGCTCCTGTGTCACTGTTTGACGCATATCGGCTACTCGCGCAGGAATGATACGGCCATAGCTGCGTCGACCCTCTTCTGCGAACCAGTCAAAGAATTCCGCCGCAGCTGTGATCTCGCCCTTGGCCTCCGCCAAGGTCTTACCTTCCTCCAACGTTAGCACAGTCGCAATGTGGTCTAGACGCTCACGCATCAGGCCAGCGGCACGCCGCAGGACCTGGCCACGCTCGTAAGGCGAGGTGCGCTTCCAGCCCTCGAAGGCGCGGCTTGCTGCCGCAAGAGCGCGGTCAAGCTCGGGCTTGCCTGCGTGCGGCAGTGTACCGAGCGACTGTTCCGTAGCAGGATTGAGAACGGTTTCGCTTCCAGCTTTGGTTTCCTCGATCCATTCGCCGTCGATGAGGAGTGCCAGTTTCGTATACATATCTATTCCTTAGGCAAGGTAGGGGGCTCTCAAACGCTAGTCGGCGAGAGCTTTTTTGATCTGCTTGCGGTATCGCGTACAGAATCCTCTTTAAGGGTTGGCCCAACGCGCAAGACCAGCATCAGAGATGATCTTTGCAATGGTTGCTTTCTGTTCCTCGGCCAACGGCAGCAACGGCAGGCGCGGACCGCCTGCGCCTCGGCCAAGCTGGCCCATGGTCTCTTTGATGGCCGCGTAGTACGCACCGGACTGGAAGCAACGGTAGAAGGCGAAGACATCGCGCCCGAGCTCATCTACTACCTTGTCTCCGGTGAGTGCCTTGTCCCAATAGTCGCGGATCAGCGGTCCGGCGATTTGGTGCGCCATGGCGACGACCCCGTGAGCGCCAACGGCGCGGGCCGGAACGATCATGGTCTCGTAGCCGACGAAGACGCGGAGTTTGTCACCCACGCGCTGCACCAGTTCACTCACCTGGGTAATGACGCCGGAGCTGTCCTTGATGGCGACCACGGTTGGCAGCGCGGAAAGCTGCTCCACGAGAGCCGGGGTGATG
The DNA here is from genome assembly GCF_040537815.1 of Mesorhizobium shangrilense. Lineage (NCBI taxonomy): Bacteria > Pseudomonadati > Pseudomonadota > Alphaproteobacteria > Hyphomicrobiales > Phyllobacteriaceae > Mesorhizobium > Mesorhizobium shangrilense. The sequence goes on along the minus strand of NZ_JBEWSZ010000018.1, from coordinate 21,649 downwards.
TCGATGCCAGCCCGGCGCGGGCTATTGTAGAGCATCAGCGGGAGCGATGTGTTGCGAGAAATGTACTCAAAGAAGGCTACGATCTCACGCGGGCTCGGCATGGCATATATTGGCGGCAGGATCATTCCACCAACGCAGCCCGCTGCGACAGCTGACTGACATGCTTCCAGTACATCTTCGACGCGCAAATCTGCGACGCCTGCCAGAACAGGCACGCGGCCAGCCACATGATCGACTGTTACCCTGTGAAGATGCGCGCGCTCCGCTTTGGTGAGAGCATAGAATTCGCCCGTGCTACCAGCCGCCACCACGCCCTGTGCGCCGTTGGCGATTGCATCGTCAACGAGTTCTTTATAACGCGTTTCATTGATGGAGCCATCTGCTCCGAAGGGAGTAACGAGAACGGGAAAGATACCGCTCCAATTTACATTGGTCATAATCCACTATCCTTTGTTAGAAGATATCGTTGAAGGTGCAAAAGCCAGCACGGCCAGTGGGCCGAGAACGCGAGTCTGTTCCCAAAAGCGTCCGACGACAGCGGCAAGCCTCGGATTACCGTCCGACAGCAAGAGTTCACGCCGGTCGCCGCGCCAGGACTTCGGTTCCGGGCCGGGACGGGCTCCAAGCGTCCCCAGTCCCTCCACAATACCGCCAAGGAAATAATCGACGACAAGACAAAGGCACGGGATTGGGATTCAATCCCACCTCGAGATTGATTTTATCAGCTTGAAAATCCGCCGCGAAATTGCTCCACGGTGTTTCATAGTACTCGATCTTCACGCCCAACAAGCCGGCAATATTCTTCCCCCAGTCCATAAAGTTGCCACTCCAGTAGCCGGTGCGCGGATCCGTGATGTAGCCCCGCCCTTTCGCGACCATCATTGGAAACTTGAGAACGCCGCTTGCTTTGATGTGCTGGAGGACGGGCAATGGGTCTTCAACTCGGGCTGGCACAGACGCCGGCCAGATCAAGGTGACCACACTGATTGCGGCCGCGACCATTGCGTTAACAAAACGGTCGATTGGAGCCTCCCCCTGTGGATTGGAATATATCATTAATTCATTGCACTATATCATTTGGCTAGAATGGTGCAAGTTAATCTTGTGTCCTCTCTTTAACTGTCAGCTATGTCATCGCTCGGATGCCTGACAGGCACGGTTGTGTTTTAAGCGTGTAGGAGCTGTTCACGTTGCCTAGAAGCTGCCGCCAAAATGCTATGAGGGCCGCCCAACCTGCGTTCGGCTGCGGATGCGGTCGATCGGAGCGAGATAGTCTCCCAGCTTCCGGTGAACGTGGAGTTTCAAGGCGACGACCTTGTGACTAACCACCTCGACAACACGTGATGCACACCCATCTCCGCCGGCTCTAAGATCTCCAAGCCGTCATCATGCTATAATCGTCCTGATTCAATTTCGGTTTGGGACTGCTTTAGCGGACACAGGAAATCGAAACCTCAGGCGCGGCAAGAGTTAACTCTGCGATGTAGACACTGCTCATTCTGCCCGCAGCATTCTCCCTAGTGTCAGCAACTGCGCAGACGTGATCGTGTCGCCGGCGCTGTCGGCGACAGGGTGGGACGCAAAAAGCGCCACAACCATCTCCGCCTCCGGTGCGACATAGAGGCGCTGGCCGTGAATGCCCCGTGCCTCGAACGCCCCCAACTCGTTGTTCGACACCCACCACTAACTGCGATACGAGTAACCAGCTTCAACGTTTGCTCGCTTTCCACCTTTTTGTGTCATGCACGACAGATGCGGGAATGCGCTGCTTTCCATGCCATTCGCCTTCGCACCGCATTAGTTCACCAAAGCGCGCAAAGTCTCTCAGGGTCGCGCTCAGGCCACTCTCAGCCAGCGGCATGCCGCCAGGGTCAATCTCGAGATAACCATCCTCCTCGCAGCCGAGCGGCGCCCATAGGCGCTCCTGCAACAACTGAGCGAACCAGCGGCCGGTAACGCGCATCATGACCCAAGCCAGCACCTGCGTGTTAAGGCTCTGGTAGGCGAACTCGCCGTGCGCGCCTTGCTTGAGCACAGTCCTCAGGTAATCACATGAGGTCCGGGGCCCGTCGTAGCTAGCCGGCCGCGGTAGTCGTCCAAAGGCCCATCTATACGCCCAGATGTCAGAGTGCTCGTCGTAGCCCTCTTTGAAGGCCAGGCCGATCTGCATGTCCATTACCTGGCGCAGAGTGGCATCCTCCCATGCCGTGGTTCGCAATTCTGGCAGATAGTGCGAGATGCTCTCAGACTCATTGAGCACGCCTTCGTGAACAAGTATTGCAATGAGCGTGCCGGTGTAAGACTTCGTGCACGACTGGGCCTCGAGTGCACCGAAGTAGCGCTCGTATACAATTCGTCCGCGATGCAGTACCATGATGCCATCGACGTAGGTGTCGATCAGCGCGTCATCGAAGCGCCTGATTACACCGTTTACGTCCGCGAAAGGGAGCGCGTCAATCTCGTCGAACTTGTCGCCACGCTCGAACTGGGAGGGTCTTTCCCTCCCGCGCCACACGTTCACCGTGGGCATGAGTTCGCGCATGTGCGAAAACGACCAGCGGATTTGTGGGAAGTCGCGGAATGTGCCGGTCTCAAACGTGATTCGCGTGTCGCTTGGCGGTGGCGCACCTCGCATCCAGCCGAGCTCTCGTGGATCAGACGCGCGACCGTCGAGATAGTGATGCCCGTTGAATTCGAGCGTCCCCATCACAATCTCTCCTCGTTCGCGTATCCGACAAATTTAACCAGTCCAAGTTTCATCAGCTCGCTCCACCTTCTCGTTTTTATGATTGCTGATTGATCATCACGTAGCTAATGCCGAGGTCTCTTTTCTTCACTCTATCTAAGGCGATAAGGTATGCAGGAGAGCCGAGGCGCACGGGCCGCGACAAGATCGGAGATGAGTGCTGCTGTCATCGGCGCGCCGCTAATGCCCATGTGGCCGTGCCCTGTGGCAAAGAACACGGAGGGATGTCGGGGATGGCGATCGATGATGGGCAGACTGTCTGGTGTTGACGGTCGCACGCCCATCCACTCGCTCACTTGACCGACTGAGAGATCAGGCAGCATCGCTTGAGCGGATGCCCGCAGCTTCTTGCTCTGATCCTTGTTCGGCGGAGCATCAGGTGCGTCGAACTCGGCGATCCCAACGATACGGAGACCTTCGCTTAGGGGCGTCGCCACGAATGCTGAAGCCGCGTCTGTAACCGGGCGGCTTACGCCGCTATCAGCGCCGCGCATGGTGATGTGATAGCCGCGCTCGCTCGCTAAAGGCAAAGTGACACCAAGCGAGCGTGCCAAATCTCGGCTCGCGATTCCAGCGGCAATAACGACAGAATCGAAGCCTCGGGCGCCCGAATTTGTCTGGACCTTCACTCGTTCTGTATCCGGCTCTATGGCCACGACAGTCGCTGTCTGCACCGATGCCCCTAGCGAAGCCGCCCTGTCCATTAATCCTTTCACGAGACCTGGTGGGGATGTCACGTGGCCGCTGTCGGGAAAGAAGATGCCGCGGCGATAGGCGCGAGACAATTGGGGCTCTAATTCGAATACCTCGTCGGTTGAGATTCTCTGAAATCGAACGCCCTTTTCGCTCCGCATCACGTCGACCATGTGATCCAGCGGCCCCAGTGAATCGCCCCTGAAAACATGCAGTGCGCCGTTCGGTCGAAAATGCCGGTTCCAGTCAACCTCTCCAAGCATGTCTCTATAGAGGCTGGCGCATTGAGCGTTTAGAGCGTGCAGCGCATCGTAAGCAGGCGCCCAATTCTTTAGGCGTCCGGTACCGAGGAACCGAAGCAACCAAGGAAAGGTGCGCGGAAGTTCCCGCGGCGCAAAACGTACCGGACCATTCGTGTCGATGAGCCACCGCACGGCCTGGCGTATAATGCCCGGATACGCCATTGGTAGGGAGGAGCCCGCATTATATTGAGCTCCATTGCCCCAGGAGCACCCATGGCCAACACGACCCTTTTCGAACATCGTAACCTGGTGCCCTTCACGGGCCAGCATTAGTGCACAACTTACGCCGACGACACCTCCACCAATAACAGCCACAGTGCGACGCTCAGACATTTTGGGCCACTCTTCGTGCTGGGTCGTTTCACACCGTCGCGGACGTTCAGAACATGAGTCAGCCGACACTGACGGCTCGCTATTGCCATTTCGCATTGATATAGCTCAATGCGACGCACGCCCTGCATTGACCTAGTACACCTTTTAGAGGTGCACAAGGGGTTTTTGTGCTCTACAGGAAATTTGGATTAGCAGTACCCCTCCGGTGACGTCTTCGCCGGATGGTTACGATTAGCAGGCTGTTTTCAGAGGAGCAAACTATTGGCGTATTTATAGCTTTGAAACATTGAGCGCGTTTTGATGTTCCCGAAGCCCCACGCGAAGCATTACCGGATGTCAATGCGTTACCCGAGTGGAGGCGGATTCGGGGATCTCAGCAGCCTTGTTTCTGCAGCGGCTTATGGGCGTTGATCCATCCCTTTACTAAGAAAAGCCTGCAGACGGTCCAAATTGGGCTTAAAGCTTAGCAAGTGGAAATTGCAGGTCAAATCATACTCGATGGGCCTGGTTGAACTCGCGCTTGTATCTCCCCCCGCGGCGGCGGGAGGAGATGCGGGCTGCCTCAGCACAAACATTGTCAGTAACATTCTTGGGTGAGGCAACATGAGCGGTCAATCTTCACAACGCTTGACAAATGTTCCGAGCAAAATAGGCTGCTGCTTGTATATTCATATCGGCCAGCAGCAGAACCTACCGCTCCAAGTTCTCAGATGGAGAACAGGTCGGCTGGACCCGCCCCGGAGAGCGCTTCGATACCGGTTTCAGTGACTAAGTAAGTTCCGCCCAACATCACACCAAGCCCCTCGCGGGCGAGCGATAACCACGAATGGACATAAAAGGTCATACCGGGCACTAACGTACCGCTAGAAAATCGATCGAGTTGAAGTGAACTCAACCAAATCGGGGGATAGGCGATACCAATGCCGACACCAAAGCGCATCTGCGCAGCTTCGCCCAAACCGGCACGCTCGATTGGCTTACGTGAACCGATGTCGATGTCAGCGACTCTCGCGCCAGGGCGGCATTCTTCCAGCCCGGCCAATAGCGACTCGCGCCCGATGTCATGCAATCTGCGCGCGCCTTCACCCGGATCGCCCGTAGCCATGGTTATCATCGCCACACTGTGATATCGCCGAGCTACGCCTGCGAACTCTAGGTGAACAAGTTCATTTCTGCCAATAATCTTCGGCATAGGGGTTGCATGGCCGCTTGCTGAGCGCGTTCCACTCCCACATTCGGTCGGAAGCGCTGGATAATCACTACCTGCTTCTCGGGCTGCCTGTTCCACGGCTGCGCAAAGTGCGAGCTCGCTAATGCCGGGCTGCAGGCTTTTCCGCGCCGCTTCGACACCCAGATTTGCATAGCAGGCGGCCTCTCGCATGTATTGGACCTCAGCTGGCGACTTTATGAGTTGGAGTTTGTTGAGTAAGTGACTTATGTCCCCAAACTGTGACTTAATGGCAGCTTCGAGGGCCCGCATATAACTCCCGGTAACCGCCGGTGACTGCATATCTAAACCCAAGCGACCATTCGTTATTCGGTGATCGTCAGCGATTTCTCTGACCAACTCAGCCACATCGTCCGCGAAGAGTTGATACGTCCGGACATCTGTCAACCAAGATGTTTCCTTCACCAATGGAAGGTCCAGGTTACGAACTAACAATGTTGGATCTCGGCTTTCATCGACGCTGAGTATGAGAGCTTGTGGACATATGTTGGCGCAAACTGAATCGTACCCAGTGAGGTAAAAGAGGTTTTCTGGCGCGACAATAACACACCCGTCATAACCAGCCGCGGCAAGCTCTTCACGAGCGCGTTTGAGTCGGGACCTATGTTCTGTTTCTGAGAAAGCTTGGAACGCTGGCTTGACCATCAATATCTCCTTTAGGTTCTTCAATCCCGGATCTGTCACCGCCGCAGTCGCGGCTGTGCGCTAGATTCGATTTGCCTTGGGTAACAAATTAACGCCTTTTTTACGGAAACCTCGATCGCGGGCAACTTTTGCTTCGATGAGGCTCGCGACATCGCCGCAGACGACTGCTAGGAATGCGGTGCACGGCAGCTGCTCAAAGTGGAGGGCCATTGACAGAAGCTTCGCCTCGTCCCACAGTCGCTCGCGACATCGATGATTGTTTCTATCGTCTAATGCCTTCTGTCGCCTTCTAAAACTGTAGACAGCCTTGCCGAAAGCACAATTCAGCTCGCGATGAGGTCTTTCGACTGCAGATTCGATCAAACCGGACGACTTTTTCGGGTTCCGTCGTGTCGAATTCGCGAAGGCGGAAGTCCACCGATTCCATGATTTTGGGTGTCCGTCAGTTTAACACCATAGAGTTGCTCACATTCCATGAAACAGACACGGGAGTTCCGCTGGTAAACTGAGTCTGCCCCCGATTCTGTTGCTTGACTGTTATGCTTTCTTTTCCGCAGCGAACCGCGTAGCGGGTCAACTCGCCCAGAAACAGTGCATTCTCAACAACTCCATCAAGGACATTCCGGACATCGGTGATCGCGCCGCGCGGGCTGATATCAACATGCTCCGGTCGTACAAAGAGCCAACCGGATTCGCCCCGTGACTGTCCGTTTAAGCGAGCCACGCCAGAATCTCGGCCGCCAATGGTCACCGTGCCGGCTCCGTTGTCTATTTCGTCGATGCGACAAGGCAGAAGGTTAGATTCGCCGACAAAAGACGCGACAAAGCGGTCCTTTGGATTATAGTAGAGGTTCTTGCTGTCCGCGACCTGAACGAGCCTGCCTTCGTTAATCACGGCAATCCGATCGGACATAACCAGTGCTTCGTCTTGGTCGTGAGTGACGAAGATGACGGTCATATTCAACTCTTTTTGGATACGCATGATCTCGATTTTCATGTGTTCGCGCAAATTGCGGTCGAGAGCACCGAGCGGTTCGTCCATTAGCAGGAGGCTTGGGTCGAAGACGATGGCACGGGCAAGCGCAATTCGCTGCTGCTGTCCACCAGAGAGCTGGTTGGGATAGCGTCCGCGATACTCACCCATCTTCACCAATTCCAAAGCGCGCAAGACTTTCTGCTCGGTTTCGGCCCTTGCCACACTGCGAACTTTGAGAGGGAAGGCGACGTTTTCAGCCACTGTCATGTGTGGAAACAGCGCGTAGTTTTGGAAGACCATGCCGATACCACGCTCATAAGGTGGGACGTCCACAATCGAGCGACTGCCGAGCAACATGTCGCCGCCACTAGGCGGCTCGAAGCCGGCGATCATCTTCAGCGCGGTAGTCTTGCCGGAACCGGACGGGCCAAGAAACGTCACGAATTCGCCCGGCTCAACGTAGAGATCGAAGTCGCGCACGACGTGGAGCCCGCCGTACCATTTCTGGATTTTCTTCATTTCGAGACTGGTGGACATTGTTGCCTCCCTTTCATTTCCCTGTGCGAGCAGAGGTACGCCTGTCGTGCCGCACCTTGATCCACTGTGCTGTCAATATTGCTACCGCGACGAGCAGGACGATAAACGTCGAGGCCGCACTGAGCAGCGGATTGAGTTCGTATTTGATATCGTTCCAAAACTTGAAGGGTAGCGTCAGCGTCTGCCGTCCGATCATGAACATTGTGATAAGCAGTTCGTCGAACGAAGTTAGGAATGCGAGCAAACCCGCTGTCAGCAGCGCCGGCTTGAGGAGCGGTAATGTCACGAGGCGGAGGACCTGCATCGGACGGGCGCCATGGATGGCGGCTGCCTTTTCGAGAGACTGGTCAAAACCACGCAATGCCGCGGCCATGACGACAACAACGTAGGGTACCGACAGGAGGACATGACCGATCACTAGCCCGGCGAAGCTGCCAAGCAAGTGAATGCGTGCCTCAAAGATGTAGAGAGCCGTCGCGATGATGATGCCGGGCACCATAAGGGGCGACAGACAAAACAGGAACAATGCTCTCTTTATCGGTAGCGTTGTACGCACCAGCCAAAAAGCGCCCATGGTTCCAATGATCGTAGCAAAGAATGCAGAGAAGAACCCGAGCTTAACGGAAAATAGAAACGATTCTTGCCAATCCGATGCGTGTACAAGTTTCTCCCACCACTGTAGCGAAAAGCCTGGGGGAGGAAATACCACGAAAAGGGACGAACTGAACGAGAGTAGGAAAACCACAACCAGGGGCGCTATTAGAAACAGAAGAACCAGGATCGTGTAGGCCCAAAGCCAGCGGGCTTTACGTGTTAGAAATGGCTTAGTCACCAAATGGATCAGGGCTTCTGCTGTGATCAGAATTGGCTGCACTGCCTGTTTCATGTTTCCGAAAAAAGGAGATTTCGACCGAAGCTTTTGGCTTGTGATTTCGACGGTAGAGGAAGACCAGATCATTTCGAGCGGAATGAAAAGGCTTGCAAAGAAGAGAATTCCGATCGTGACTAACAGGAGCACAATTGACGACGCAAAACTAAGTTCGAAGTTCAAAAGCGTTGTCAATTGCGTGACAATCAACTGCGTTATCATTGCATCGCGTGGGCCCCCGAGAAGGGAAGGCGTAATGTAGAAACCAATCGCAATGATGAAAATCAGAATGCCGGCAGAAAAGACGCCGGGTAGCGACAGAGGGAAATACACGCGCAGGAAGGCTTGGACTGGTTTGGCGCCTAGTATTTGTGCCGCTCGCGCAACGTTGTGGTCGATCCGCACCATCGAGGAGTACATCGTGAAGATCGCGATCGGCATCAACACGTGTACCATCCCAATGACAACGGCAAAGGTCGTGTTGAGGAGTGGCAACGGCTCTCTGATGAGTCCGAGCCAGATCAATGTGTTATTTATGGGCCCTTGGCGACCGAGGATGATCATCCAGGCGTAAGTCCGGATGAGGAAGGCCGTGAACAATGGAACGAGAATGAACAAGGTTACAAGTGACAAAGCGCGCGACTTAATTTGTGTCAGCAGGTAAGCGACGGGGTAAGCAGCGACTAGTGACACAAGCGTGACAATCAACCCAACCCTCAGGGTCTGAAGCATGACGCTGAGATTTGTCTCGTCGGAGAATATGCGTGCATAATGCGAGAAGGTCAATTTGTCACCTTCGACGCTACCCCAAAGGATAATCAATAGCGGGATGACGAGGAATCCAACTAGGAGCACCACTATCGGCGAGGCAATGATGGCACCGCGAATCCGTTGGTGTGCTAGTAGCCCGTTCAGGTAATTTTGGCTCCTAGCCACTTTTACGACTGCCGCATCCGCGGCCTTCTCTTTCGCCAGGAGAGTGGCCATGTGGTTTTGCTCCTTCCCTAAGCCGTCATATCCGACTCTAATTCCTTTCAGCGGTGACCGACGATACGGAATCATCTTCTATAATCGATGCTTTCGTCATGCGCCAAGGACCGGGCCCGTCTCGGGCGCTCAGATATCTGCCAATGACGCCACATGGATTTTGGTTATCTAAAGTGGCGCGGGCTTGGCTGGATCTCAACTAACCCTATTGGACTTGCTTAACGCCCGCGTCCTAGAATGCCGCTGCGGCTATGCTTGCCGCAGCGGCAGGCGGATCACTTTGCCAAAACTGCCTGGCAGCGTTCGATCGCGTAGTCTAGGTTGGTTTTGCCATCGGGTCTGGACTTTGACCACCACGCGTAGTCTTGGGTAATCTGCTTCTCTCCGATCCCAGGCGCTCCAGGCAAGTTCTCGGCGAGTTCTTTTGGAATGAGTTTGTATGCGTCTTTGTTCACAACGCCATAGGGAATCGCTTCCGCAAACGCGGCCTGTGCTTCTGGACGCGCAATATAGGCGAGGAACTTGGCCGCGTTTACTTGGTTGGGGGAGCCCTTCACGACCACCCAATCATCATACTGCAGGAGAGATTGATCCCAAGACAAAGCCACCGGTGCGCCTTGCTTCTGCAAGCTGGTAATTCGACCATTCCAGGCCGATCCCATATCAGCTTCGCCGTCGATAAGACTCTGCGGAGCCAAACCACCCTCGTCCCATCCCCACCAGCGTCCGACGTTGGGAGCAATCTGCTTTAGCTTGGCAAAAGCGCGATCAAAGTCGAGCGGATAAAGTTTTTCCGGCGGAACGCCGTCACCCAAGAGCGCTCCTTCGAGCAACCCGCCGTAAAGGGTATTACCACAATTCGGAAGGGCCCGCTTCCCCGGGAACTTCGCTACGTCGTAAATGTCGACCCAGTTTTCGGGATGCTTAGTGCCTTGCGGGTATTTTATGGTGCTATACGTAGGAACGACAGAGTAAGTGTGAGAGCGAAATGAATATTCACTTCTCGCCTCTTTGGGGATGCCTGCCAGCGTTTCCTTCGCAAAGTAGCTGTAATCGATCTTGTCGACAAACCCTTTGTCGACCCAGTTCGGAACTTCACCTCCGCTGACAAACGTCAGGTCAGCTTCAGGCTGTCCAACCTTTACCGAGGCCATGAGCTTCGCATTTGTTGCTGGAACCACCACTACTTTGATGCCGGTATCACGCGTAAATGGCGCGAACCACGCCTTCATTCGGGCATCATCAAATGCCCCTCCGCCGCCAGTCGTGGTGACAAGTTCGCCCGTCCCCTTGAGGTTTTCGGGAATTTCATCTGAGAGTGCGGCAGCTGGCAACGATGCCAACAGAAGCGCCGCACCGACTGCAAGCTTCATGGTTGTGATTTTCATTGGTCATTCCCCTGATTTTATTGGGTTCACTCCCGGTTGCGTTCATTGTGTCGCGACGACGGGAGCGTTGCACGCGACACATCGGCCTTTGCTTCTTCCCTCCACTGCTGTTTCGAACTTATGTCTCGGTTAGCTCCAGATCCCCGCCGGTATGCATCCAGGCCATTGTCTGTCGGCAGATAAGCACCGCCGATCAGGACGCTTTAACCAGCTGCAGACCGCATGCGCGTATGGGTTAGGAAGTTTGTATCGGTCTCGAACCGTTCGTCCGATTCACGGGTAACGTCGTAGCATTCGATCCAACCGTGCTCGGGGGCCAGTCGCTCTCGATGTCCCTCTTCCGAAAAAACTGGATGAGGTTTGATCGGGGCTGCGGGGCGCAACATGGTTATGGTTCCCTGATTGTGTTATATCATTTGTTCATTGCACTATATCATTCTCACGAGATGGCGCAATATAAAAAAATTCGCGTCTTCAAATAAGGAATGGCGGAAAAACGGACCTGATCTCCTTGAAGTCGCTGAGAAGGGGTCAGCCGCGCCATCGGCGAAGACGTGGGCGCAGCCACAGCCAACGTTCGAGGATGGCCTTCAGGACAGCTGGCGCGCCGTCGCGGTCCTGAATGTCGGCGGCATGGACGACGAGCCCGACCAGCAGGCCGCGCGCGATGACTGTCGCTATTTCGCGGCCTTGCGAGCCTTGGGGTGCGGTTATGGCGACTTTTGCAGGTTTTCCGCCTGCTCGGAGGCTTTCGTATTTTGCCTTTAGTGTCTGAATCGGTATGTTTGCGATGACGATCCAGGCTTCGGCGGAAGCGCAATCATGCGAAAGCTTGTCGTCCTCGCAAACGCGCTCATCAGGGACGACCGAAAATGGGCTCCAGACATTCCTTGACCAAGACGGATACTCTAGTTGCCGATGAAGTTGTACAGTGGCGTTCGCAAGGATGGAAGGAGAGTTCTGTGAATTTTATGTTGCACTTGTAAAACAATTGCAATATACATTTTACATTATATTATAATATGGCCACTATCCCGGAAGCAATTTCTCTGTTCTTCTCTGTCTATAACGCGCCTACGGCTGATACTCGCTGATGTGTGGCAGGAGGTATGGAGTGAGGCTGAGCGATGCAACGGTCTACATGCCTCCCGGCGAATTTGCGGTGCTTCGAAAGGCGGGCAGCCAGGGAAAGTGGAGAGTAAGACATGCTGACCTCGGTACGGCCTGCTGATGTTATATTCGAAATCAATCTCAGCGCGATTCAGCCGAACTTTCATACCATCTCGGCCCTTGTTGGTCCGCAGGTAAGGGTAGCTGCTGTCGTCAAATGCGACGCCTACGGACTTGGTCTCCTGAGGGTTGCAGGCGCGCTCATTGACGCCGGGTGTGATCTGCTCTTCGTCGGCAATCTGCACGAAGCGCTGCTTCTGAGGTCTTCCCATACGGGCGCGGCAGTTGCGGTTCTTTGCGATGAGTTTGCGAGGTATGGCGGAGACTATCGATCGAACGGCCTCATACCCGTTGTGAACAATTGCTTTGAACTGGATGCCATTGGCACCGCAGGGGATCCGCAAGCCTACTTTCTCAGCATAGAGACCCGCCTCTCTCGCCTTAGCCTCGCTTTCGACGACCTTCGGCGCAAGTATCTTTCTGGGTCCTTCAAACAGCATCCACCTTCGGTCGTGCTCAGTCACCTCGCATGCAGCGAACGCGTTGGGGACGCAATGAATATGCTGCAAAGGAACCGCTTTCTGGCGATGTCAGATGTGCTTAAACCCACACTTCGCAGCCTCGCAGCCTCCGCCGGTTTCTGGCTAGGTACACCCTATCATTTCGACATAGCACGGGTTGGCTCAGCATTGTATGGACTCAACAATGCCGGCATTCGACCAAATCCTCTAAAGCCCGTTGCCAGCCGCAGGGCGAAAACACTCGACGTGCGCAAGGTGGCGAGGCGTAAGGCTGTTGGATATGGTGGCACCTTTCGCACGGCCCAAGCCAGCCGCATAGCGAGCGTCGGGATCGGCTACAAGCATGGCCTTCCATGGGGCCGCGCCAACAAGGTATCCGTCCGGCTCGCTGGATATTCTGCTCCTCTAATTGGCAGGATGTCCATGGAATACACAACGATTGATATTACGGATGTTCCTGAGGCGCTCTGTGGTCCGGGCAGCTGCGTAGAGCTGCTGGGCGAAGATCTCACCGTCGATGACCTTGCCGCAGCCTCTGGCATCTATCCACAGGAAGTGCTCACGCGGCTTGGTGTCGGTTGCGCGAGGCAAATGCGGGTCCTGGCCACGATCCGCGCGCCATCCCTGGCTGGAGCGAAGAGGCCCGACTGCCGTGTTTCTAGATAATTATACGAAAGGGCTTCTTTTTGTCACGATCTCTGCAGTCGCGTGGAGCACCGCAGGGCTGTTCGTTAGGGTCCTGCCACTTGACGCTTGGACAATTTTGTTCTGGCGCAGTCTGTTTGCAGCGGCTTTCCTGGCAATTCATCTCTTTGTAGATGGGCCAAGACATAGCCTCCGCCCAACAGGGCGAGGGATGATTGTTGCAGCTGCGTTGGCAATCGCCCTGCTAGCGTTCATCCCCGCTTGTCAGTTAACCTCGATCGCCAACGTAGCAGCCCTCTATGGGACGACGCCGGTCTTCACGGCCGTCCTGGGGTGGCTTTGGCTGGGAGAGAAAATTCGTCCTGCGACCATGTTGGCAATAGTAGCGATGGCTGCAGGTACCGGCGTGCTCGTCTGGGGCACAGGTCTAGACTCCGACTTTGTTGGCAACGCTCTTGCCGCCGCCATGACCTTCATGACCGCGTTTGTTGCTGTGTGTATCCGCCGGCATCGCGAAGAATCGCTTCTGGCTTCTGTCTGCGCGGCCAACGTTTTCGTCACACTGGTCAGCTTGTGCTTCGCTACGCCGCTATCACCAAGTCTGAGACATCTGGTATATCTTGCGCTCTTTGGCCTGGTGCAAGTGGGATTGGCTTTTGTGTTCTATTCGGCTGGCGCTCGTCGCGTTCCAGCTTCGCAAGCCTCCTTGATTGGAGCGCTAGAAACGCCGCTCGCGCCATTTTGGGTGTGGCTCGCATTCGGCGAAACACCCTCCCTGTCGACCCTCGTTGGGGGTGGGATCATTACCGCATCAACAGTTGGATACCTTCTAGCGATGGCCGGACTCGCGGCACGCCGTAACGCTGACGTTTGGCTGTCTCAGGAGTTTCAGGAAGGCGTGAAAAAAGGAGCTAAGCTCAATGAATAATTTGCAAGCGCCAATCATGATTGAAGGCATTGCGGCGGTCATAGAAAAGTATTGTGCCGTCGTTCTGGATCTATAGGGCGTATTGCACGACGGGAAAGTTGCCTTCCCTCACGCGATCGCTGCCCTGAACGCTTTGCGAAACAAGCAGCTTGATATCTGCCTCCTGTCGAACTCTACCCAAGGCGCTAGAAATTGCCTCAGACGACTGGCATAGAGCACTAGCAACTCGCTACTTCCATATCGGACCACCTGAGCTGGCGGGCTTGCTCCGGGGGTTAGATCGGTTCGAGGTCTTTTCACCTCGGGACGCCGACTTTATTTTAACCACCGGGGGGACCACTCAGCCGCCAGATGAAGTTGCGGCACTGTTGAAGGAATGTGCTTCGCGCAAACTTCCAATGGTCTGCGCGAATCCCGATCTGGTCGTTTTAGTTGGCGATCAACTTGTTGTTTGTGCGAGGGCGCTCGCTGAGCAATACGAAGCGTTGGGAGGGAATGTTTTCTACCATTGAAAGCCGTATCCATCGGCTTACCGACGCGCCCTGACCTCCTCGGCTACGAGAGACATGAAGTGCTCGCAGTGGGTGATTCGCTACGGACCGACGTTGCGGGTGGTCGAAACGTGGGTATGGACGTGCTCTTCGTCGCCAACGGCATACATAGGGACGCAGCTGGTGACTTGGGCGATAGGGCCTCCCTATGGGAGCATGAAAAAGCTGGGGGCATCACGCGGCCATTTTCGCCTCGTTCGGTGGTGGTCGCCGTTCCTTGCGGATTCCGACGTGAAGCCGGCCGCCATTCCGATCAAAGACCGGCCACCATTCCGATTTGAAGCCGGCCACCGTTCCGATTGTCAAACGGCCCTTTAATTGCGGGTAGTTGTCAATCCGGATCTCGCATTGCCATCGCCGGGGTCATGGTCCTTTCCGAGGTCGAATGCCTCATGATGATGTTCGGGTCGGGCGCCTCAACGTTTCCAACGAGATGCAGATGAACTGCTGTCAGCCGTTTGACCGAGGTCGCCGCAACCACCGTCCCGGCGGGGACATCACGAGTTCCGCGTTGATAGCAGCCCGAGAACTCGTTTGGGGTGGAGTCGACTAAACCATCTTTTCGTTACCCCACTCAAAGCTGGTGCCGTCAACCCAAATGCAATGAAGAAGAACGGCGATCTTGCGTGCCACCGCCACCTTCGCCTTCTTCAAGCCGATCCGTCTCGACAGACGCATCCCCCAGGCTTTCAGCGTGGACCATTTCTTCGTTCGGTGCAGGAGCACGCTGGCCGCCTCGTAGAGATAGGTTCGCAACAGCCGATCGCCCCAGCGTGAGACGCGGCCATTGATATCCGTTTCACCGGACTGCTTTCGTCGCGGAGTCAGGCCGAGATAGGCTCCTACGTTGGCGGCCGAGCGAAAGCGCGAGGGATCGTCGATTGTGTGGCGGAAGGTGAGCGCGGTCACCACGCCTGGTCCCGCGTCATAATGTCCATCTGGCTACGTTATTGAAAGTCAAGGGTCTTTTGCTCCGCACTTGGTGATGACGGGCGCCTTGAGTGCCTGACGCACTCGATCAGACGCGAATCTTCGATATCCCGTCGTTTGATGACCCATGGTGCGCCTTTGCAATATTGCTCGGCAGGAATGATGCCGGCGGCAATCTGGCGAAGGACCGTCGCGGAGCTCAGATTGAGCATCCTGGCGGCTTCAGTCAACGTGACTTCGCCGCGCTCGGCCATTCGCCATCCCTGTAGACCGCGATGCCGTGCGTGTTGCGGAAGCTCCGCACACGCGACTGCGACCATCCATTCGATCGACCTGTCCGCTTTCCTGCCCGGTTGAGTAGTCCGGCAATGGCCTTGTCGGGCATCAGTCGCGCGCAGGCGCGGATCAGCTCTACCGTCTCCGGCTCGACGGACCACCGCGTTTGACCCCGCCGGTTCTTTCTCACCATCAGGCGGGTATGATCGCCGCCCTGCCAATGCAACAACAGATGAATCTGGTCACCCTCGACGTGTGCCACGACCTCGCGCAACACGACCCGGATGATGCGCTTACGCGTGACGGCAGTGGCCGCTGGATGATGCCACGCGGCTTCCAGGTCGGCCCCCATTTGCAATAGGCGCTGGCGCTCCTCGGCGCTCAAAGCGGCCGGCCGCTGTCGGACCAGGGCCTCCAGTTCTTCCTCGAGTGCGCGTACGGTCGCGAGGGCGCCGTTCCACCGGCGCTCGAGTTCGTGAGCAACCAGACGATTCTCAGGGTCGACCGTGTCATACTGCCGGCGCGCTCTGGTTGCCTCATATCGCGCCTGTTCGAGCGCCAACTCGATCTGGCGCTGTTTTTCGCCAAGACTGATGCTCGCGCTGCGCGATCGCCTGGATGGCCGCTTCAACGCCGAGCGGCTGCAGCAACCGCACGATCTCGGCTCCCACCGCCTCGTCGACCCGTAATGCGCCAAACGAGATACAGGGATCACCGTCGGGAGTGCTCCGGGTCGCGTCACACTTATAGCGGCCGACATCACCCTTGGCGCCATTATAGCCAACAAGCAGCCGGCGGCCGCAATGACCGCAACGCAATAGCCCGGCGAGCAAAACCTCTCCCTTGCGCACCGGCCCGCGCACCATCATGCCCTTGCCGTTGGCATTGTCAGTAATCAGCCGTTGAGTCCTTTCAAAGTCTGCCCAGGGCAAATAGCCTTCGTGATGATCAACGAGCAAGACTGCCCAATCTGAGCGAGCTTTGCGACGGCCGCGCACGATTCGCTTGCGGCCATTTTCGATTATCGTCCGACTTCCGGTTCGGCCAAAGACATAAGCACCAGCATAAACAGGATTGGTGAGAAGGTTGCTCACCGTCGTGTAGACTGGAGGTTTCCATAGCACGTGCTGCTGTCCGGAGATCCTGGGGTTGATGTACGGCAGCGCTATCTGGTCACTGCGAAGCGATAAGAACACCTGGCGGATGCTCTGCATCTCGGCAAAACGGGAGAACACCAACCCAATCGCCTCGCGCACGCGCAGGTCGGGATCCCTTTCGATTTTGTCACAGCCCACTTTCACATAGCCGACGGCGACCGTGAAGAAGAGCTCGCCCCGTCGTGCTTTCTGCTTCAAGGCTTCCATCGAACGGGCCCGCAGGAGCGACAGTTCGAGCTCGCTCATTGTCCCTTTCATGCCCAGCAATAACCGATCGTTTGGATGGCGGGGTTCGTAGATGCCATCCTCATCGACGATCACCGCGCCAACCAGACCGCAAAATTCGATCAGCGTGTGCCAGTCGCGTCCGTTGCGCGCCAGACGCGACACTTCGATTGCGAACACAACACCGACACGGCCTTCACAGATCGCTGACAGCAGCTTCTCGAAGCCCGGACGACTGACGCCCGAACCGAGCGGCCAAGGTCGTCATCGATAACTGTCACATCCGTTCAGCCAAGAGCACGGGCGCGCTCGGCAAGACCATATTGACGCCGCCGGCTCTCATGATTGTTGGCAAGCTGGTCGACGGTCGATTGGCGGATGTAGATAAAGGCGCCGCGCGCCAGGTGGTCAGACGTGATCTTCATCGCCGGCCTCCGTCGCTGCGGCTGCGCCGCGTGCTTCCGACAGCAGCGCACTCACCAGTGGCAACAGCTTCGTCCGCTCGGCCGGTGCTATCGGTGCCGGTGGGGTCTTGGCCACGAAGAGATCGAGTTGGCGGTGACAGGATTGACGATGCTTCATGCTTGTCTCCTCCTTCGCAACGGGAATCGTCGCGTAGCAAGCTTAGACAGGCATCGAGCTTCAGACGAAGTTCGCGCAGATTTGTCAGTGGCAGACGGGGAATCTCCGTCACCATCATCGCCTCCGCACGATCCTCCGTCATCCAGATCGGCAACTGCACCAGGGTGCCGTCAGGCTGGCGGATGATCAGAGCGACCTCGTCACCATGGCGATTGCGCCCGGCAACAAAAACCGCTTCCCCGTAACGGGGATGAAATCGATAGCGGATAATCGCTTCACCCGACTGATAGCGGGCATTATGAAGTTGTTGCACCGATGCCGGGGACTGTCATCAGCCGGCGTGTGGTTTCGTCTTCACGAGCGAGATGCCGGACCTGCCGATCAAGCTTCTCCTGTTCACAGCAGACCCGCTCATGGACAGACAGAAGCGCCTGAACCAAAGGGCGAAGCGGATGGCCGTCAGCAACCAGTTCCCAAACCTTTCGCCGGAACTGTGAGCCAATCGATCGACTGAACTGCAGCCCATATTCCTTCAGCATGGACCGTGTCTGGTTTTCGAGATCGCGACGGATCTCGACAAGTCTTGACCGTGCGACGAGCATGGACCGGGTGGCCTGACTTTCTGCGCTCTTGACCCTCACTTCCCGATACCAGCCGACGCGAACCAGTTCGGCCAGGCCGCGGGCATCGTTCTCATCGCTCTTGTTCATTCGGACTGAAAGCGCTGCCTTTGCATGCCGAGCATCAAGGCAGACGACCGGCAACCCGACCCTTTTCAGCTCGTGCCAGAGCCAGCTGGACATGGCACCAGTCTCAAATCCGATGCGCTCGGCGTGAGGCGCACGTTTACGCAGCAACTCCGTCAAGGCTCCCGGATCGGACTTCGCCTTTCCCTGGAACACCGTCTTTCCAGCATCATCGACCACGCAGACGCTCGTCTCTCTCTCTGCGACACATCCAGTCCGACATATTGCTTCACTGCGGCCTCCTTGATCTCAATGGTCGGCGGCTTTTGCCGTCAGCCGAGTCTTCGTTCAAAGGAGCGACGGCAGCAATTACGTCATCGTTTCCAAAACTGACCCCCGATCTGGAGTGCGCCCCTCGGAGCGGACAGATTGACCAAGCAGAATTGACTTGGAAGCCGGGCTTTCGAAGGATGGAAGCCCATGATTGCTCATCGCGCGCACAGCATCGAGTTCAAACGTCAGGTAGTGCAAGAGTTCCTCTCCGGCGAGACGCTGCATGGTCTCGCCAGGCGACACAAGCTAGCGCGTAACCTGATCCGTATCTGGGTCCAGAAATACGAGGCCGGCGCCTTCGACGAGGATGTGGCGGCGGCCGAAACGATGCAGACCTATGAGGCGCGGATCGCCGCGCTGGAGCGGCTGGTAGGCCGGCAAGCCTTGGAAATCGAGTTTCTAAAGGGGGCTCTGAAAAGCGCACCACGTCCCAGAAGCGGGCCTACATCCGTGATCACCGGCCCCGCGGTGTCTGTATCGCTGAAGGATGCCGGCTGATGGGGATCGCGCGATCAACCTACTACGATCAGCCCGAAACCGCCGTGGATGACACAGCGCTCGTCGAGACGATGGGTGAGATCTCCGACAGCTTCGAAGCCTACGGCTATCGCCGCATGCAGGCGGCACTGCGGCAGCGCGGCATCGTCGTGAACCACAAGAAGGTCAGACGCTTGATGCGCGAGCATGATCTGCAGCCCAGGATCAGGCGACGCTTCATCGCCACCACGGACAGCGATCATGAATGGCCGATCTTCCCGAACCTGGCGAAGGACGTGACACTCGACGGCCCGAACCGGCTCTGGGTAAGCGACATAACCTACGTGACGATTGCGGCGGGCTTCGTCTACGTCGCGGTCATTTTAGATGCCTGGTCACGCAAGGTCGTTGGTTACGCCATCGGCCGGTCGATCGACGTGCGCTTGACCGTTGCAGCATTGAAGGCGGCAATCGAACGGCGAAAGCCACCGCCGGGCTGCGTCCATCACTCGGACCGAGGCGCGCAAGGCGGATTCAAGCGGTCGTCGCAACACCTGAACGAAGGAGGTTGCGATGGGCATTCGAAAGCGACGATCACACCGTTCTGGACGAGCGCCGTTGCCGTCACCGGGACGACCGCCAGTAGCGGGGCGATCTGAACTCCAGCGATTCTGGTTGGGGATAGCGCAGGGGATGACCAGGGAGGATGCTGCACTGGCGACTGGTATGTCGCAGCCTGTCGGAACCAGATTGTTCCGACAGGCGGGCGGCATGGCACCAGCGATGTTCAGATCTTCGACCAAGCCGCCGTCCGGGCGGTACCTCTCGTTTGCGGAACGTGAGGAGATCGCACTTCTTCGCGTTCAGGGCCTTTCGAGACGCGAGATCGGACGCCGACTTAGCCGATCCGCCTCGACCATCTCCCGCGAGCTACGACGCAATGCCGCGACGCGCAGCGGCGGCCTGGAGTATCGTGCATCGACAGCCCAATGGCACGCGGAGCGATCGGCCCGTCGACCCAAATTGACCAAGCTTGCGCTCAACACCACCTTGCGCACTTATGTGGAGCAGCGACTGGCCGGCGTGGTCATGACCCCGAGTGGCGCCGCCGTTCCTGGTCCCGCCGTTCCGTGGAAGGGCCGCCGGCATGGCCAGCGAAAGGATCGGCGATGGGCCAGGGCCTGGAGCCCGGAGCAGATTGCCCAACGCTTGCCGATCGACTTCCCGGACGAAAAGACGATGCGCATCAGTCACGAAGCCATCTATCAAGCCCTTTTCGTTCAGGGTCGGGGAGCGCTACGCCGCGAACTGTCGGCCTGCTTGCGAACGGGTCGCGTGCTGCGGGTCCCCAGGGCGCGCGTACGCAGGCGAGGCAAGAGCTTTGTCTCGCCGGAGATCATGATCAGTCAACGCCCCGCCGAAGCGGCCGATCGCGCGGTGCCGGGTCACTGGGAGGGAGACCTCATCCTTGGTCTTGGCAGCTCGGCGATCGGCACGCTGGTCGAGCGCACGACGCGCTTTACGATGCTACTGCATCTTCCCCGGCTCGCGGGGCATGGCGAAGCTCCGCGCATGAAGAACGGGCCTGCGCTAGCGGGACATGGAGCTGAGGCCGTGCGTGACGCGATTACGCGCACCATCATCACCTTGCCCGAAGAACTGCGCCGTTCGCTGACCTGGGATCAGGGAGCCGAAATGGCTCAGCACGATCGTTTCAAGATCGACGCGGGTGTCCAAGTGTACTTCTGCGATCCGCAAAGCCCCTGGCAGCGCGGCACCAACGAGAACACCAATGGGCTGCTGCGTCAGTACTTCCCGAAAGGCACCGACCTGAGCGTCCACTCCGCCGACGAGATCGCCGCCGTGGCGGCAGCCCTCAATACCCGACCGAGAAAAACCCTGGGCTGGAAAACGCCGGCGGAGGCGCTTGACGAGTTGCTGCCATGAGGACACACAGTCGATGTTGCGACGATCGCTTGAATCCGCCCAATATGCTGCACGCCTCTACCGCAATCTTCTCGCCGAGCACGATCTTATTGGATCGATGGGGCGGCGTGGCAATCCCTACGATAATGCGAAAGCGGAAAGCTTCATGAAGACGATGAAGGTCGAAGCCGTCTACCCGATGGCCTATGAAACCTTCACCGACGTCGCTGAGGATCTTCCCCGCTTCATCGATGAGGTTTACAACACCCGCCGATTGCACTCAGCGCTCGGCTATCTCAGCCCGCAACAGTTCGAGAACCAACACGCCCGGCAGATGGTCAAAACTACCGCTTGATCCTGTCCGCTCCGAGGGGCGCACTCCACTTATGGGGTAATTTTGCACACGATGACATAAGGGTGAAACGGATATCAATGGCCGCGTCTCACGCTGGGGCGATCGGCTGTTGCGAACCTATCTCTACGAGGCGGCCAGCGTGCTCCTGCACCGAACGAAGAAATGGTCCACGCTGAAAGCCTGG
>NZ_JBEWSZ010000017.1 GCF_040537815.1 Mesorhizobium shangrilense | reverse complement strand
CGAACCGCATACCTTGGTAGAAGAATTTCTTCGTCCGTCCTTTGAGAAAGGGCGTCCGCCAGCTCCGACAAGCGCATTGCATTTGACACAGCACGAAGGCCGTCTTCCATCCCCTGCAGCGGGGCCAATCCGTCGGCGATCATCCGCTCGCGGACGCTTTTCGGTAGCGCTTCCGGCACTGTGTTGACGAAAGCTGCAGGCAATCCGCGCTCGCGTGCTGCTTGCGCGAATGCCTTAGTGCTGATGTTCCAGCTTTGTGGATCCCAGCCGCCCTCGGGCGGGTAGCACATTACCTGCAGAGCCATGTCGCGATCATCCGACAGGTATGCTCGATAGATATTCAGATTTTGATCGAAGCCCGCATCGACCCCAGAAGAGATGTCGAGAGGGTTGGCCGGATGAACAAAGGCCGGTAGATATTTCTCAAGCTCTGCTGCCGCTTCCGCTGATGGCGTTTGCAGGTCAAGCCCATTAACTTCGGCAATGTCGCCCCCGAGCACCGCATAGGAGCCCGAACTTGTTGCATATGCCGTACGACGCCCTTTCACTCTTGGCGTGTACACCAGCATCTTCAGCGTCTCCAACGCCTCAGTTGGGGTGCGCACCTCGACGAATCCGAGCCGCTTGAACAGCGCGGAAGTCACGACATCATCGCCCGCAAGCGAAGCGGTATGTGACTGGGTCGCCCGCCGACCGGCACTCGTTCGGCCACCCTTGATGACGACCACCGGGATACCTTTGCGCGCGGCTTTGAGACCTGCAGCGGAGAGGACGGCCGCGTCGCTAATGCCCTCCAAATAAAGATTCACTGCCCGAACGCGTTCATCATCCAGAACCACATCCATCACGTCGGCTGCAGTTACCATCGCCTGATTTCCGAGTCCGACGGAATAGGCCACCGGCAGCGACCGCTCCGCACATCCCAGGTCGGAGAGGTAAGAGCCGCCATTGCTTATGAGGGCGACGCTGCCGTTCTCGTCATGGTCACCGAAATGGTCCATCATGAAGACGGATCGATCGGCAAAGTTGGCCACGCCGGGGCAATTCGGCCCGATTATCGGCATTTCTCCTGCTGCTTGCACTAGGTCGCGCTGCGACTTCTCTCCGCCGTGCATTTCTGAGAAGCCGGAACTATTACAAATCGCACCTGCGACGCCGATTTCTGATAGTTCACGTACCACGCCCACCACGCTCTCGCGCGGCACCGCTATAAACGCGACGTCAGGTATCTCCGGGAGGCCGGCGACGCTGGGCACACAGCGAATACCCGCCAGCTCGCTGCGACGTGGGTTGACAACATGGATAGGTCCTCGAAAGCCACGCGCACGACAATAGTCGATGGCGGGTACCATCGAGGCCCCGCCGATGAACACTGCACTTTGCGGCGCCAACAAGCGCTTGAGACGCCCCCGTCTGTTCTCCCATGCGCTATTGTAGGTCAAAGCTAGACTCCCCTTGGTCATGACGGCTGTGTGGCGTGCTTTTCAAGCCGCATACCCGTTATAGGCAATGAAGCCCGCCTGAAAATTCGAAATAAAATCATTCGGCAGATTACTTTTTTGCGCAACTCACAACGCCGCGGCTCTGATAGCGTAGGCACTGAACCGGGAGAGACGGAGAGACATTGGCCACTTGAGAGAGAGCTTCGCCAAGGTGACTGGTTGATTAACGCCGGGTTGGCGAGGCATCGTCCGCAGTCTTCACGAAAGCACTGGAAGCGACCAGTCCTATAAAAGTGATAAAGAGAGGAAACCTGCAATGAAGAAATGGGATGAAATACAAGCGTTGAATTCTGTTCTAGACCGGAGGCAGTTTCTTAATTCTGCAGTGGCTGCCGGCGCGCTTGCGATCGGCTCGGCGAGCGGCGTCCTACCGTCGCTCGCGCAAGAAGCGGCACCGAAGAAAGGCGGTCATTTCAAGATCGGCGTTGGCGCAGGCTCCACAACAGACACGCTCGATCCTGCTATGTACAAAGACTCATTCATGATGCCATTCGGCCATAGTCTGCACGGTTATCTCGTCGAAGTGGATGCTACCGGCAATCTGGTAGGTGAACTTGCCGAATCCTGGGAGTCGTCGAAGGACGCCAAAACCTGGACCTTCAAACTTCGAAAGGGCGTAGAGTTCCACAACGGCAAGACCTTGCAAGCGGACGATGTTATCGCCTCGATCAATCATCACCGAGGTCAAGATTCGACGTCACAGGCAAAATCCGTTGTGGGTCCCATCGAGGATATCCGTTCCGATGGTGCCGGAACGTTTGTCATAGTCCTAAAAGATGGCAATGCGGATTTTCCATTTCTTATGGAGCACTATAGCCTGGCCATCATGCCGGCGAAGGAGGGGAAGGTCGATACTTCCGGGGTTGGCGCGGGCGGATTTGTCCTGGAGGCCATCGATTTCGGCGTCAAAGCGACATCCAAGCGTTTCGCAAACTACTGGAAACCAAACGCGGCTTGGTTCGACTCCTTCGAGGTCCTTGCCATACATGATGTCACGGCGCGAACGAATGCGCTGACGACAGGCCAAATCCACGCAATGGACAGGTGCGACCTGAAGACCGTTCATCTCCTGGAGCGGAACAAGGGCTTGGAGATCGTGTCCATCGGCGGTACCCAACACTATACCTTACCTATGCTTGTTGATGTTGCACCCTTCGATAATGTGGATGTGCGGCTAGCGCTCAAGTATGCGATCAATCGACAACAGTTGCTTGATACTGTGCTGCACGGGTATGGGCAGCTCGGCAATGACCACCCAATTGGCTCTGCAAACCGCTTTTTCGCCAAAGATCTGCCGCAGCGCGAGTTTGATCCGGACAAGGCAAAATTCCATCTGAAGAAGGCTGGCTTATCGGACTTGAAGGTCAGCTTGTCGACGTCTGATGCGGTATTTGCAGGCGCTGTCGACACCGCCGTGCTCTATCAGCAGGACGCAGCGAAGGCTGGAATCACCATAGACGTTGTCCGTGAGCCCGGCGACGGCTACTGGGAAAACATCTGGATGAAGAAGCCTTGGTCGATGTGCTATTGGGGCGGCCGGGCGACTGCGGACTGGATGTTCTCAGAGGTCTATGCGTCTAACGCTAATTACAACGATACGCATTGGAAGAACCCCCGCTTCAACGAACTCTTGGCGGCTGCCCGGTCTGAGCTGGACGAGGCAAAGCGGGTGCAGATGTATGCGGAGATGCAGGCACTCTGTAGGGACGATGGCGGCGCCGTCATTCCCCTCTTCGCTAACTACGTCAACGCGCTGTCCAAGAAAGTCGGTCACAACAAGATGGCGTCAAACTGGGATTGGGACGGTTTTCGCTGCGCAGAACGCTGGTGGTTTGCGGAAGCTTGATGTCTGGACAGCCCATGCGGCGCCAAAGCGTTGCAAGGGTCGAGTGGTTTGTGCTCGAGGGAAGGTTGGCCTTCGCGCAGATGAAAATCCTGGCACCTGAGCCTGTCGCTGCTCCACTCTGTGACGGCGAATTAATGTAGTCTCGATGCGCTGGGGGGCAGTTCACAAGCTGTGCGCCGCTGCCAGTTTGCCCCCCAGGCGACCCATCCAAATCGATAGAGAAGCTGGGCGCTTTGCTCATCGGCCATCCAAGTCAGCGTGGCGCAATACATTTGGCAGAACGCGCTTCTATCGTTGGCGGGAAGGGCCATCCGCCCATGAGGCGCACAAGCTGCTATGGCGCGGCGTTTCTGCCCCAATCGATCCTCGATTGACCAAGTCGAAACAATAACCGGTCGGCACCGGCCATCGCCCCAAGAAGTGGACACCGGCCTATGGATTTGCCGATCGAGAGGAATCTCACTGTGAAAAGCCAGCTTCTGATCGGCATCCTTTTGATGCTCGGGGGCGACTTCATGTTCGCACTGAACGACGCAATGGGCAAATGGCTGGTCAGCAGCTTTAGCGTGGGCCAGGTCCTCGCCGTCCGCTCGATCGGCACCTTTGTCGTCCTCGGCCCGATGATCGTCCGCCAAGGCAGTTCGAGGCTGCTCTACGTGGAGCGGCCTTTGCTACAGTTGCTGAGGGCGCTGGCTTCGACGCTGGACACGACCTGCTTCTACGTCGCCGTCGTTAACCTGCCACTGGCCGACGTGATGAGCTTCTATATGGCCTTGCCGATCTACGTGGCGGCGCTATCGCACCTGCTGCTCGGAGAAGAGGTTGGTCGGCGGCGCTGGGCCGCGATTCTTGCCGGCTTCTCGGGCGTACTCATTGTCCTGAAGCCATCCTCGGCTTCGCTGTCGCTTTCCGCCATCTGTGCCCTGATCGGCAGCATCGCTTTCAGCTTTGTCATTGTTCTCGGCCGTCGCCTGCGCGGCACAAGTGATACTACACTGGTAACGTGGCAGATGATCGGCACGCTCATGGTTGGGCTAGTGATGACAATCGGCAACTGGCGCACGCCGTCGCCGTTCGATTTCGGTGCGATGCTGCTGCTTGGCGGGATTTCCTGTGCTGCTCATCTGTTGATCACACACGCACTGAAGCTCGCGCCAGCCGCGACGCTAGCGCCCCTGCATTACAGCCTATTGCTCTGGGCGATCGTCTTCGGCCTGACATTTTTCGGAGACGTCCCGAGCCCGCGCATCCTTGTGGGCGCCGCCATTGTCGTTCTTGCCGGCTTGTTCATCTTCCACCGCCAGAACATATTAGAGGGTACGCTACCGCCCGAGAATGTGCCGAAAGGCCCCAGCTGACTGGTTCCTGCCGGGTGGATGCCCGGCCCGGCCAACTTGCACGCAACCAGCGCCAGTGTTAGCACTCGCTCTATTCACGTTGAGTTGCCGCGCTCCTGTGCGTTAACGCGTTCGCGCCGACGAGCTTGCCAAAAAGGACGTTCGAAGCGCGCTACATAGGGCAAGAAGTGCGGCCATCGCGCGGCCCGATGCGATGTCGCGTGCCTCAGGTTGACTTGGCGGTATGGACCCGCTGGGCCGCTTTGTGTGGCATGACCAATTTTGTGGAAATGCAGTCTGCGCGGCGGCGACCACGTATTGCGCTCGGCGAGCAGCAATCTAGCCATGCGCAGTCCGAGGCTTCTGGGATCGGCCCCGCGGCATCGGATATTATCGCACGACAATTTTCGGGGTGAAGTTCATTGAAGAATTTGCGACCGGTTGGATATCCGAAATCAGCTTGGCGGTGTGGCTCACGGCCCTGCGATATTCATCGGCAACCTCATCCACCACGTCCCCTGCCGACTGAATTTCCGAGACGGCGGAGACTGTATGACCTGCACTCCAAATGTCTGCCCAACGCTTCGGCCCTTTTCCAGCTAGGTCAGCGCTGAACCTTTTGCGCGCCTCTTCAACGCTCAGCGGTATTTCCAATTCGGCGAGGTCGAGACCGGCTTCCAGGATCGACGGCCGGAGGTAATTGGCATCGAATCCGTTGATCGCCTTCGTTAGCTGGATGTCGTCGATTCCTGAATGGACCACCATTTGTTTGTGCCCATGCGGCGCCAGGCTCTCATGCGTCGCGATGAAACGTGTCCCCATCATACCGAAGTCGCACCCAAGCACCTGTGCTGCCCAAAGTGCATGGCCGTCGCTTAGGCCGCCGGCGAGGCCCACTGGCCCGTCATAGATCGAGCGCACCGCCCTGACGAATGACAATCCGTTTAGCCAGCCAGTCTGCCCTCCTGCGCCTGCGCTCAGAAGCACCAGGCCATCGGCACCCACTTTGATCGCTTTTTCAGCATGCCGCATCGTGGCGACATCTGTCAGTACTGTGCATCCAATATCATGCAATTGAGGGATGATTGCCTCCGGAGATCCGACGCTTGCAAGCACGATCTTGACCCGGTGCTTGACCAAGACGTCCACATCGGCCTGAAGGGCCTCGGGTGATCTACGCATGACGATGTTGGGACAGCATGGTGCCGAAACATCATCAGACTCAGCACAAGCTCGCTCTATCCTTCCGAGCCACTCGTCCAGCTGTTCCGGCGTCCGTGCATTTAGGGTTGGAAAAGCCCCGATTGCGCCCTTCCGGCACACCGCTGAAACGAGATCAGGTCCTGATACTCTCTGCATCGGCGCCGCGATCAACGGAATGCGCAACCGAGAGGTGATCGATGTAGGCAGGCCCATTTCGCTTATCCATTCTTGCTAGTGATTTCCGTCCGTCGCAGCCACACTCACGCTAAGGAGGCCTCTGGGTCTCAAGCGTTCAGAATTTCCCCGTCTGCCGTGATAGTTCAGCTGAGAGATCCCATCACTGCGAACGGAAAGCGTCCCTGTGCAAGCCGCGAGATCGACCTGTTATAAGCACGCAGTCCAGCTGAAAATCTGAAATAAAATCATTCGCCAGGTGATTTTTTTGCGCGACTGGAAGGCCTGTACCTCATGATAGCATCAGCCTTGAACCCGCCGAAAAATCGAAGGCTTTTGTGGGATGGCTGATACTACGACAACGTCGACGAAGAAGCGATGGGCAAACGCCTGCTGGTTCGGCCGTCCCAGTACGGACTGGATGTTCTCTCAGGCCAATGACGCTAGCTGGGTCGATGCGCGTCGGAAGCCCCCTCGGTTCAACGAGCTGTTGTTGGCTGGGTGGTCCAAACTTAGTGACGCCAAGCGACTGGGTCTATATACGCAAACGCAGCGGCTCGGCAGTGACGATGGCGGCACGGCCATTTCGCAGTTCGCTGACTGCGTGAGGGCCGGGAAGATCGGCCACAATAGGATCGAATCGAGCTGGGATTGGAACGGCTTCGGCTGTAACCAACATTGGTTGGCTGAAGCATAGATTGGGTCAAGAATATCCGATGACATCCATACCGAAGATCATAAGTCAGCGTGTCGCTCTGGGCGTACTGACCCTTTGGGTCGTGTCCGTAATCATTTTCGCCGGCATTCAATTTCTGCCTGGCGACGTGGCCACTGAGTTGCTCGGGCAGTCGGCAACGCCGGAAACTGTCGCAGCAATCCGAAAGAGCCTCGGACTCGATTTGCCGGTCTATCTTCGTTACCTCCACTGGCTCGGCGAGACACTGCAGGGAAATTTCGGAACAGCGCTGGCCAGCGGCAGGGATATCGGTGAGCTCATCCGGCCCAGGCTGTTCAACACCCTGTTCCTTGCAATAACCGCCGCGATGATTTCGGTTCCGCTGGCACTGCTTGGCGGCATAGTGGCTGCGCTCTATAGGAACACGCTCGTTGACCGCGTGATCAATGTGGTCACGCTTGCCTCGATCTCATTTCCCGAATTCTTTGTCGCTTATATTCTCATACTGATTCTGGCAGTGCACATCGGAATCCTTCCCAGCCTCTCTGACGTAGATTCCACCACCAGCTTTCTGGACCGGCTAACGGCGGTCGCGTTGCCGGCGTTCACGCTTGCAGTGGTAGTAATGGCGCACATGTTGCGAATGACGAGGACTTCAATCGTCAGTCTATTAGGCAATCAGTATATAGAGACGGCACGGCTCAAGGGGCTGCCAGAGTGGCGTATGCTTGTGCGGCATGCTCTGCCAAACGCTTTGGCGCCCATCGCCAATGTTGTCGTCCTTAACCTGGCATACCTAATAACCGGCGTCGTTGTCGTTGAGGTCGTATTCGTCTACCCAGGCCTTGGGCAGCTGATTGTCGATTCCGTCCAGAAGCGAGACGTTCCGGTTGTGCAGGCCTGCAGTCTGATCTTCGCCGCGACTTATGTTTTGCTCAATCTCACCGCGGACGTGTTATCGATCATCATGAATCCGCGCCTGATGCATCCAAAGTGACGTCCAATTCTTTGAACAACCGTTGAGCGAGCACATATGACGATGCAGCCGCCTTGGATTCTCAGGACAGGAGCCAGCAAGTTCGCTTCGGCGCCGCTGAGCGCAAAGTTCGGAATTGCCATCGTAACTCTGTATGTGCTGATAGCACTGTCGGCGCCGTATTTGGCTCCCTACGGCGAGGCCGAGATTGTCGGAACGCAATTCGAACCGTGGAGCGCTCGCTTCTGGTTTGGAACCGACAACCTTGGACGCGACATGCTCACGCGGCTTGTGTTCGGTGCGCGCAATACAATCGGCATAGCGTTGGTAACGACGACCCTAGCATTTTCCATTGGCGCTTTTGCCGGATTGGCCGCCGCTACCCTCGGCGGATGGGCGGATCAGATCTTGTCGCGGCTCGTGGACGTTCTGATGTCGATACCGCAACTCATTTTTGCATTGTTCCTCTTGTCCATTTTCGGAACCTCAATACCTACGCTCATAATTGTCATTGCCGTTCTGGATTCCACCCGCGTATTTCGGCTCACACGCGCCGTCGCCGTCAACGCCGCAGTTTGCGATTATGTAGAGGTGGCCAGGCTCCGCGGCGAAGGACCAATCTGGATTATGACACGCGAGATACTACCGAACATAACCCCGACCCTCGTGGCTGAGTTTGGCCTGCGGTTTTGTTTCGTGTTCCTTCTCATCAGCGGGCTCTCTTTTCTCGGTATTGGCATCCAGCCACCGACCGCCGATTGGGGCTCAATGGTTCGCGAAACTGCGACTTTGATTGTCTATGGAGATATTACCCCGCTGCTTCCAGCTGGTGCGATCGCGCTGCTGGCAGTGAGCGTCAATCTGGTGGTGGACTGGTTCCTGCACTCGGCAAGCGGGCTCAAAGATTGAGGCCGTTGCAGGTCGTGCGCGTCGCTGGGTGGCAATGCCGAGCAACATTGGCGTGTGTAGTTGAGCGATCGCCCTATGGTCTGCCTGGCGGGCTCAGCTACACCCCAGTCATAGTGCAATACCCCTTGGGATTGTGTACGAGTTGGGTAGGCAGCCCTTGACCAGAACCTTCTATCTTGATTCGTGGTCAGATAGGCCTTACTGATAACGCTCTACGGCACAGATAAGCCGAGCGCACAACTCGGCTTTCGGCGCCGCCTCGTCGAGGCGGTGCCCTTGTTGCACCAGCCGCGTAGTGAAGCACGACGATCTCGTCGTCGTCACATTGAGCAAACTCGCTTGCAGCTTCTGACAGGCGCTTAGCATTCGATACGGCGCATCGCACGCGAATACGACAGGGTCGCGCGACGGCCGCGTTTGCCCCTAATATGACAAAGACCAATATTTGCGCGCCTCTTTGGGGCCAGCGCCCGAGAGCTCACCCGCATCTGCGATCCTTGCAGCTCGCATCATATCTCTTGAACACTCTGGTAGTTCAAGCGGCACCCCGTGAAACGCTGTCACCTTCCGCCGCAATGCGCATTGAAATCACTTGGCAGATGACTTTTTTGCGCGACACCAGGGCCTGTCGCTGATGATACCGTCAGATTTGTGCCGCCTGAGGAGGAAGGCCTCGCAAGAGTTCAGGGCCGTGGCCGTTACCACCCTCCTCAAAGAGCTCTCGCCGGCGCTGGATGGCCAACATCACCAACAAACGCGATTGAAAGGGGAGAACAAAATGAACAGATGGGGTAAAATTCCAATGGCAGCTTCGCCGGTAGACCGGCGGAGGTTCCTTAAAACAGCAGCCGCAGCCGGGGCATTAGCCATCGGCTCGGCAAATGGCGTTCTCCCGTCGTCTGCTCAAAGTGCCACTCCCAAGAAAGGGGGACATTTCAAAGTCGGCGTTGCTGAAGGCTCCACAACCGACTCGCTAGATCCTGCTACGTATCCGGACTCGTTCACGCTAACACTCGGCCATAGCCTGCATGGATACCTCACCGAAGTAAATGCAGACGGCAATCTGGTGGGCGAACTCGCTGAATCCTGGGAGGCAACGAAAGACGCCAAAACGTGGGCCTTCAGGCTCAGGAAAGGAGTCGAGTTCCACAACGGAAAAACCATGGACGCTGATGATGTTATCGCAACGATCAACCACCATCGTGGCGAACAGTCCAAATCAGCCGCAAAGGCCATCGTGGATCCGATCGAAGAGATCCGGGCCGACGGTCCAGGAACAGTTGTCGTCGTTCTCAAACAGGGCAATGCGGATTTTCCATTCGCGCTGGATGACGGTCATATGGCTATTATGCCGGCGAAAGATGGGAAGGTCGACACATCTGGCGTTGGCGCTGGAGCATACACACTCGATACGATCGACTTCGGAGTCAAAGCGACGACCAACCGTTTCACGAACTATTGGAAACCGAATGCGGCTTGGTTCGACTCCTTCGAAGTTCTTTCGATACATGATGTGACGGCGCGGACCAACGCGCTAGCGACTGGCCAGATCCACGCCATGGATAAGTGTGATCTGAAGACCATTCATCGCCTGGAGGGGAACAAGAACTTAGAGATCGTGTCCGTAAGCGGTACTCAACACTTTACCATGCCGATGCTTGTTGATGTTCCGCCGTTTGACAACGCGGATGTGCGCCTGGCGCTGAAATATGCGATAAATCGGCAGCAGCTGCTTGATACCGTGTTGCGTGGATATGGGAAGCTCGGCAACGACCACCCAATTGCCTCCACAAACCGCTTCTTCGCGAAGGATCTGCCACAGCGCCAATATGATCCGGACAAGGCAAGATTCCTTCTGAAGAAAGCTGGCCTTTCAGATCTAAAAGTTGGCTTGTCCACGTCCGATGCGGCATTCCCCGGCGCAGTCGACACCGCGGTGCTCTATCAGCAGGATGCAGCTAAGGCCGGAATCGCCATCGACGTTGCGCGTGAACCAAGCGACGGCTATTGGGAACGTGTCTTCCGGAAGAAGCCTTGGTCAATGACCTATTGGTTCGGTCGGCCCACTGCGGACTGGATGTTTTCGCAGGTCTACGCAGCTGACGCGGCTTGGAACGATACCCGCTGGAAGAATCCCCGCTTCAATGAACTCCTACTGGCTGCCCGATCTGAGTTGGACGACGCAAAGCGGCTGGAGATGTATTCGGAAATGCAAGCCCTGTGCAGCGACGACGGTGGCACTGTCATCCCCGTCTTCGCGAACATGGTGAGTGCGCTGTCCAGGAAAGTCGGACATAGCAAGATCGGATCAAGCTGGGATTGGGACGGCTTTCGTTGCGCAGAACGCTGGTGGTTCGCGGAAGCCTAGTTGGGCCGTCAATATTCAAATAATCTTCGTCGCAGAGATCACCGGCCAGCGCGCTCTTGGGGCGCGCTGGCCGGTGGTCGTGAATGAGTTTGCGGTTCAATAAGTATGTCTGCGCTATTACGGATCAGTTGACCCGAGCGCAGTTGGGCAATGCGAAGATCAGATAGGTTCCATAGTTAGACTACCCCAATTTAGGAGAAAGAAATGTCACTCATCCAGCTCTCTGAGCACCTTTGGTTGTTCCGAGATGCCTGCAAACGTGTACATTTTGAAAAGCGGCGAGAAGTGCCTACTGACCTACTGATTGATACGGGATCCGGCACTGTTTTGCAGCATCTCCACGCTATAGGCGGTGAATCGGCTCTTTAATTGCGGGTGGTTGTCAATCCGAGTTTCGCTCTGTCATCGCCGGGGTCATGGTCCTTTCCGAGGTCGAATGCCTCATTGATGATGTTCGGGTCCGGCGCCTCAACGTGTGCAACGAAATTCGAAGTCGATGTCAGCCGATTCAACGAGGTCACCACAACCACCGTCCCGGCGGGGACATCACGGGTTCCGGAAACGGGCCCGCGATTGGGATCGAGTGCGGATCTGTCACGCCATCTTTTCGGCGCCCCACTCAAAGCTGGTGCCGTCAACCCAGAGGCAGTGGATCGGTTTGGCGCATCTTGCAGAGGCGGGGTTCTTTCGCGAGGTGCGGGTGAAAGGGTTCGACAGCATGCTGACCCGCACGTGCGTGTTTCAGAAATTCGCGGACACCCATTCCGCTAATTCGCGGACAGCGATGGAGTGCACCCCCAGACTGAGACACAGAAAATCGCGGACAGTTTCCGTGTTAAGCTATGCAGCCTTTTCTGTCAGTCGTCTGCTTGAATGCTTCTGCTCGTATTCCTCAGGAGTGAGATAGTCGAGCGCCGAATGCAGCCTTTGCTGGTTGTAGATGGTATCGATGAAGGCTCCGATCCGTTTGCGCGCGTCGGCCGCATCCTTGTAGGTGAGGCCCTGCACTTCTTCCTGCTTGAGCGTTTTCATGAAGCTCTCCGCCTTCGCATTATCGTAAGGATTGCCGACACGGCTCATGCTCGCCTGGATACCGTGACGATTCAGAAGTTCGGAGTACGCTCCGCACGCGTATTGAACCCCGCGGTCGGAATGATGCACGAGGCTCCCGGGTTCGGGCCGGCGATCAGCGATAGCCATCTCGAGGGCCTCGATGGCAAGGCTTGCTCTGAGATGCGTATCCAACGCCCAGCCGACCACTTTGCGGCTATAGGCGTCAAGCACAACGGCAAGGAAAGCAAACTCCTCAGCCAGATGCAGGAACGTGATATCGGCCACCCACAGCTGGTCGAGCCTATTGAGGATCATTCCCCTGGCAAGGTTCGGCACGACGTGCCAACCATGCCTCGAGTTCCTCGTCACAGGAACAAAGGGTTTTGCGCGCAGGCACAGCAGATTGTCTTCCCGCATGATCCGTAGAATGCATTTGTGATTGACTTGCCATCCCTCCCGCCGCAGCAGGGCTGCGATCCGGCGGTAGCCGTAGTGCGCGTTGCCGAGAGCCATCCTCTGAATGAGATCGCGCAAACCTGTCTCGGCGCGCCGAGGCGCCGAATCCAGCCAATGACGGTAGTAACTCGCGCGGCTGACGCCAGCGAGCCAGCACATTCTATCGATGTTGAATTCGCCTTGCGACAGGCCGGTCGTCATCTTTTCGATGACTTTGAAGATCCCGTTTCGCCAGGAGCGCTGCTCGACGATGATCTTCCTCGAAATGCCGCAAGGCTTCGCGAAAAAAATCGAGATCGAGTTGCTGTTGCCCGACTTTCTGCTCCAATTCCCTGATCCGGCGCCTGGCCTTGGTCAGCGCCTTTTCCTGAGGTGCCGGCGTGTCGACTGGGTTCTGCAGCCGCGCGGCCCCGTCAACTCCTGTTGTCGATCTGGCCGGCCGGCCGCGCCGACGTGACTTCAGATTACCACGAAGCCTGAGGTGATCACGCCACTCGTAAAGTCGTTGGCGACTGATGCCAACCTCGTCTGCTAACTTGCTGACGGTTTCGCCTGCCTCCATGCGCTGGAGAAGCTCCAGCTTTTGGTCCTCATCAATAACTCTTTTCCGTCCGGCCATGCCCCAGTTTCCTCTCTTGCATGGAAACTGTCCGCGATTTTCCTTGTCTCAGTCTGGGGGTGCACTCCAGCACTCCACTGCTGTCCGCGATTTAGCGGAACGACTGTCCCGTTTTTGCGAAATGCGCACCGCACGCTCGTGGCGGCACGCAACAGGCTTGTCAGGATCACCACCGAGCTTTCGAACCAGATCCTTGGGGTCATGAAGACATTCGGCCTGCTGGTTCCGCAGGCAAGGGAAGCACATTCGAGAAAAATGTCCGCAGCCTGCTTGTCGATCAGGAAGGGCTCGCTCCCATCGAGCTGCCGATGCTGGAGGCTTGGCGCAGCATGCGCATCCGTGCCGCCGAACTCGGCCGACACTCGTTGCTGGCGCGCGCCAAAGCCAAGCGTGTCAGATCCTCATGTCGATCCCCGGCGTCGGCGCGATCACCGCAACCTCCTTCGCGACCGCCATTGAGGATCCCGACAACTTCAAGAGGTCCCGCTCCGTCGGTGCCGGGCTTGGCCTGACGACCCGGCGATACCAATCGGGAGAGGTCGACTATGATGGCCACATATCCCGACGGCGCGATCGCCATCTCCGGGGGCTTCTCTACGAAGCTGCGACGGTCATCCTGACCCGCAGCTCGGCCGAAAGCGGCCTGCGGACATGGGACCTCAAACTCAGGAAGAGAGTTGGCTTCAAGCGAGCTGCCGTTGCCGTGGCACGCAAACTGGCGGTGACGATGCACGCGATGCTCAAAACCGGCGCGCTCTTCGATCGGACCGCCGGAGCCACCGCATGATGGCTTGACAATAACGTTCGGTTTCGAGCGCGCTGAGACGTCCCTGCCGGAACGTGGGCAGAGCCATTCCGCTTGTTGGGGTGCACCGCTGGCTCAGCAGAGTGCGTCGTCCACATTTGAAGGCTCCTCCCGCGAAGCTCCATCATGCGGCGACCGATGTCGACCGCGAAGACGATCCTGCACCCGGCATACGCGTCTCACAAAGGTGCTTGACTCTGCCACCGCGATTAGACGACCCCATCAACCTGCCCGGCCACAAGGCCGCCGGCGTGCGCGACGCGATAGAGGCCGCAGGCGCGAGCCTGCTCTACCTGCCGCCCTACAGTCCCGACTTCAATCAATTGAGAAAGTCTTCGCCAAACTCAAGGCGCTGCTGCGAGCAAAGGCCGAGAGAACCATCAAGGCTCTGTGGGACGCCGTCGGCGCGGTCATCGACCTCTTCACCCCAGCCGAATGCGCCAACTACTTCAAAGCCGCAGGATATGAACCGGATTAAACAGGACGTGCCCTAGGTGGTTTGTGACCACAGCCAGATCCCACTACCGCGCGGGGTCCATCATCCCCATGCAAAATCGAAAGAAACGTTCGGTTGGTTCATCACTTGAAGTGGAAGCGCCAAGTCGACCGGTTTCAGCGCGCCTGCTAGGCGGCAGCCCGACTGTGCGCTACCACCTGTGTCCCGATGGATGGGCTGAAGGAGGATCTCATTTGGTGTAGCAGCAAGGCCGATCACAACCGATGCTTTGAGTCTGGCGAAGAATTGCTAGAACTTCCCATTTTCAAGCAATCGGGAGTGGTAGCTTTTTGGTGCGTCCGCCGTCGATCACGTAGACCTGACCGGTTACAAAGGCGCTCTCTTCCGAGGCGAGCCAGACTGCAAGGTTTCCAACGTCCTTCGGTTCGCCCAAGCGCCCGACCGGATGCATCGCAAGCAGCTCCCTGCGGACGCGGGCGCTGTCCCCCAAGCTATCGATATACACTTCACTCAGATCAGAATTGATCCATCCCGGCGCAATGGCGTTGCAGCGGATGCCCTCGTGGCCGTGGTCCACGGCGACAGCCGCCGTGAAGCCGTGAAGGCCCGCTTTCGAGGCAGAATAGGCAGGATGGCCTGGATTGGACCCCAGCCCTTCGATAGAGCCGATATTGACGATGCTTGCCCTGCCCCGTTGCCGAAGATGCGGCATTGCCGCCTTGGTCAGTAGGAAGGGTGCCTTCAGGTTGATGTCCATCATCTGGTCCCAGTCCGCCTCGGTCATTTCGTCGACCGTCTTCTCGAACATGACCCCGGCGTTGTTGACGAGGATGTCCAAGCCTCCAAACCGCTCGACGACAGTTTGCACAGCCGAGGCGATGTGCACAGAGTTCGCAAGGTCCGCCTTCACGTAGATGACGCGCTCGTTGACCAAATTCTCAGGTGGCACGTTTCTCTGCACAATAGCGATCTTCGCCCCCTCCTCCGCAAAGCGCTGGGTGATGCCGGCGCCGATACCGCGTCCACCGCCGGTGATAATTGCAACCTTGCCTGCCAATCTCTCAGTCATGGAATTTCCTCAGTAGACCGGCTTCGCGCCGTTCACTTCGACGGCGGTGCCGGCAATGTAGCGCGCCGCGTCAGAGCACAGAAAAAATACAACGTCGGCGATGTCTTCAGGCTCAGCAATACGACCGAGCGGAACCGTCTTGTTGAGCTCTGCAATAGCTGTGTCCGGGTTGAAACCGCGTCGCTCGAAGCCTGTGCGGATCATCGGTGTGTTGACCTCGTTCGGGCAGACGGCGTTGACGCGTATCCCATCAGGCGCGTGATCGCGGCCGAGGCATTTCGAGAAAGAGGCTACCGCGGCTTTGCTGGTGCAATAGGCTGCGTGCCCAGGACCAGGATAAAGACCCCAGCAGGACGAGATATTGACGATCGCTCCGCCCCCATGGCCCTTCATGTGCCCGATGGCTTTGCGGCAAGTGTAGAAGATCGATGTCAGATTGATGTCGAACGTCCGCTCCCAATCATCGTCGGTCGTCTCGAGAATGTTGCCGCGGTGATAATGCCGGCGTTGTTCACAAGTGCGTCCAGACGCCCGGTGGATTGGATGGAGTACTCGATTAGCTCCTCGCAGTAGGCCTTGTTCCTGAGGTCACCAGCCTTGCTCCAGACGTTTTGTCCGTCTCGATTGAGTTCTGCCTCAAGCCTGCCAAGGCCAGCCTGGTCGGCGTCACCCGCCACGACACGATAGCCGTTCGCGACAAACTGTCTGGAAATTGCTTGTCCGATGCCTCCGGCAGCGCCTGTTATTACTATTGTCTTCTTCTCAATTTCCGTCATAGCTCAAGCCATTATTTTGAGGAAGTTCGATCCATATTCGCTAAATGGTCGCTGATGGCCAGTGGACTTGTCCTGCAAAAGTCTCACTCCCGTGTTGAGTTGCGTGCTGCATCTTCCATCAGCACCATCGCTCAATCCATCCGTCTTTAACGGGTGATTACGTGTTACTATGCGAGAACGCCGCTAATGAGACTGCGGCCCCGTCGCTCTTCCGAATAACTATCCATCGATAGCACAGCGTGCTTGTGCAAGTCGTAAATTGGGCAATTTATTGCCGACCCATGAGCTTATAAGGTCTTGGCCTGAAGCCTGGACTTCGCACATGATGCTACGCAGTCAACCACCTAGCCATTCTCATCGGTCTCCGTTCACGGACTATCCTGTCCTGCCTCAAGTGACGCCAACGCCACGGCGGGGGCCGCGACATAGCGGTGATGGTTTTTGAAGGACCGACGAAACCGGCTCAATGGATCATAACCGTCTTGGCGCGGCCAAGTTCTGCTAGTAGGGCGCTTGGAGAACGTTCATCGAGATGTACACCGTCTTCATTTCGCTGAAATGATTTATCGCGAGCTTGGAATTCTCGCGGCCGACGCCGGAAAGTTTTGAGCCGCCGAATGGCGCTTCAGCCGGCGCGAGATTATAGGTGTTGACATAACAGGTGCCCGCCTCGAATCCCTTTGCCACACGATGGGCGCGCGTGAGTTCCTTGGTGAACACCCCAGCAGCCAGGCCAAACTCGGTGGCGTTAGCGCGTGTTACGACCTCTTCTTCGGTGTCGAAATCCAGCACCGACATCACAGGACCAAATATCTCCTCGCGAGCTATAGACATCCCGTCGGTTACTTCAGCGAAAACCGTGGGTTCGAGGTAGAATCCTGGTCTATCCAACTGTCTTCCGCCGCAGACAAGCCGCGCACCTTCTTCGCGTCCCTTAGCGATGTAGGATTTGACGATCTTCATCTGGCGTTCGCTGATCATCGGTCCAAAATTCACCTCTGGGTCCATGGGGTCGCCGACTTTTGCGTTCGCTACTCTTGCCAAAAGCCGCTCGAGAAATGCCGACTTGATTCCTTTCTGCACAAACACACGGGTGCCATTGGAGCAGATTTGTCCCGAGGAATAGAAGTTTCCGATAATGGCGCCGCTCACTGCGCTGTCGAGATCTGCATCATCAAAGACAATCAAAGGCGACTTGCCACCAAGTTCCATTGTGACATGCTTCATTCCCCCAGCCGCAGCGGCATAGACCTTGCGGCCGGTAGAGAGAGAGCCCGTCAGGGACACCTTCGCAACACGGTCGTCGGCCACGAGTGCTGCGCCGACGTCACCGTAGCCCTGGACAACATTGAACACACCATTCGGAACTCCAGCCTCGCGGAATATCTCAGCCAGTTTGAGAGCAGAAAGTGGCGTTGTCTCCGACGGTTTGAATATCATGGCATTGCCACAGGCAAGCGCTGGCGCGGCTTTGGCGCATGCTATCTGGGTCGGGTAGTTCCACGCACCAATACCCACGCAAACGCCGAGCGGCTCGCGGACTGTGTAGGCAAAGTCTCCGTTTGGGAGCGGAATATGTTCGCCCGTGAGAGTGCCAGCCAATCCACCAAAGTATTCCAACAAATCCGCTCCGGCACTGGCGTCAGCTACCGTGGTTTCCTGGATCGGTTTACCCGTGTCGTGGGTTTCGAGCACCGACAGGTCGTAGTTGCGTATGCGGATGATATCTGCGGCCCGGCGCAGAATTCGCCCGCGTTCTACCCCACTCATAGCCGCCCATTGTTTCTGAGCCACCTTCGCGGACGACAGAGCTTGCTCCACAATTCGTGGCGTTGCGGAATGCAGTTGCGCAATCACCTCACCGGTTGCCGGGTAGATAACATCTATCGCTGTGCCGGTCGCATCCTCTGTATATAAGCCGTTGATGAAATGACTGGCGACGGGTTGAAACTTCACTGCAATCCTCCTTAGCAATCATCCAGCAGCCGGCGGGCTTTTTTGATCTCAGCACTGCGCGGCTCCGCGCCGGCACCTTCTCAATGCCGGGGTAGCTCGAAAATATGTCCCGGGACGCTGAGATGTTCAGCATACCTTGCAGCGACGAGCATCAGATCTCACTGATAGAACTCACCCAGGCTCGATTTGTATCGTTGATGGATCCACCACGGAGGGCTTACTGCCCGAATTCCGTTCTTTGGTACGTGGCGTTACATAAATCAACTGCCCCCGACTGGCGCCGAGAGCAGCTCACGACAGCGTTGACTATATCACTCGAGGCCTTCGTAACGCGATCTTGCGTTGCTCAAAGCCACCTTTAGGCCTTTCTCGATCGTGTCTTTCGTCAGCTCGGCGTATTCAGGCACCGGCTGCACACTCATAATTGGGACCAATTCAAGATAATAGTCGGTAGCCGTCCTGAGACCCTGCAGCTCATAGACCTTGTTCAAATAGGATTTGTGAATCCGCTGCATGTCCCGCGGGATTCGAGCCATGAGCGTAGCCTTCCGTCGAGTGACCTCTTCCAATTCCTCGGGGGCCACTACCTGTGTGACGAGCCCCATCTCTTTAGCTTCGGCGGCCGAAACCTCCCGGCCCGTAAGCAGAAGCTCCTTCGCCGTTTTCATGTTAACAAGCCAGGGCATGAACATGCAATGGGCCGTCAGGCCGTAGCGCACCTCGCTATAGCCCAACATTGTGTCCGAAGTGACAATAGACACGTCACAGAAGAGCGAAAGTTCGAAGCCTTTGCCGATGGCGTATTTGTGCACCGAAGCGATAACCGGCTTAGTGACGATCCACGGAGTCGTGAAATCTTCGAACTGCTTGATGTATTTGAGGCGATAATCGTAGATCGATGACCTGTCATCAGTGGCATCCTCTTCAAGGTCATGGCCGGCACAAAAACCACGGCCAGCGCCACGGATCACTATCACGTTGACGCCATCATCCCTATCGGCGCGAAGCAGACCCGCCTTTAGCTCAGCGATCAGCCGCTCACTCATAGCGTTAGCTTTTTCCGGCCGGTTGAGCGTCAACCAGCAGACGCGCTCCGCATCCACTTCATACAAGAGATTCTGGTATTCAGTCGTCTCAGGCGTGATGTGGTCCATCAGTTTCTCCCCTTGGAGTTTGGTTGGGTATCTTGTTTTCAGCTCGCAGCTCTGCCGCAGTGAAACGGTCATGCCCGAGCATAATTGCAGCGGGCTGAACTTAAACCAGCGATAGCACGAGTTTCGGCATGCGAACTGCGCAAAAAAGTAACCTGCCTAGTGACTTTGTTTCGGCTGTCTGCCGTTCACTTCTCGCCTATAAAAGCCGCATCTAAGCTGAATTTGGAGCCAGGCAGATGTCGTTCAAAGGCATTATTCCGCCCGTGACCACGCCGTTTCATGCGGACGGATCGATCGACCGCGACGGCTTCTGCGTCATGGTCGAGCATCTGATGTCGTCGGGCGTGCATGGCATCATCATCGGTGGCACGACCGGCGAATACTACGCCCAATCACGGGATGAACGCATCGGCCTGCTGAAGCTTGCCAAAACCGTTGTCAAGGGGAAGGTGCCACTGATCGCCGGCGTCGGCGCGATCCGCACGGAGGACTGTGTCGAATATGCGTTGGTCGCTAAGGACCTCAAGTACGACGGCATTCTGATTGGATCGCCGTACTATGCTGTGCCCACTCAGCTCGAACTCGCGAACCACGCTCTTGCGATCGACAAGGCCGTCGATCTGCCGGTGATGCTCTACAACTATCCGGGCCGCACCGGCACGATGATGGATCTCGAATTCCTGGACCGGGTTGGGCGCAGCACCAATTTCTGCGCCATCAAGGAGTCCAGCGGCAGCATGAATCAGCTGCACGCCCTGGCGCGTGACTATCCGCACATAGATCTGTTCTGCGGCATGGATGACCAGGCGCTCGAGTTCTTCGCCTGGGGCGCAAAGGGCTGGGTTTGCGGTGCCGGCAATTGCCTGCCCACGGAGCACCTCGCTCTCTATGAAGCTTGTGTCGTCGAGAAGGACTTCACCAAGGGCCGCCAGATCATGTCGGCGCTGCTGCCGTTGATGAGGGTTCTCGAGCATGGCGGCAAGTTCGTGCAGAGCATCAAGTTCGGCTGCGAACTGGCTGGGTTACCGGCTGGGCCCGTGCGTCGTCCGATGCGTGCGCTCGACGACGAACAGAAGCGGGAACTCGAGACGACGATCCGCACGCTTAAAGCCGTCATCGCGTCAATCACCGCAAAATCCCAAAAGAGGTCATCCGAAAATGTCGTCGCTATTAACGCGTGATGAGTACCAGAACCTAGTAGACAGCCTGCCTCTGCCTACCAACGCTGTGATCGACGGCAAGGCGCGGGCGGCACAATCCGGGGACACTTTCGAGACGATCAATCCCGCGTCGGGGCAGATCATCGCCAGGATCGCTTCCTGTGGCGAGGCCGACGTCGATCTTGCTGTCGAGAAGGCGAGGCTAGTGTTTGAAACCGGCGCTTGGTCGCGCGCGCATCCGAGCGAACGAAAGCGCGTGTTGCGCCGCCTCGTGAAGCTGATGAAGCGCAACGCCCATGAGCTAGCGGTTCTTGAGACGCTGGAAAGCGGCAAGCCGATCTACGATGTCGAAACGATCGATATCCCCGAAGCATTGCATTGCCTGGAATGGCACGCGGAAGCTACCGACAAGCTTTACGGCCAAACATCGCCTTCGGGCGATGACGTCGTGTCGCTGATCGTGCGCCAGCCATTAGGCGTGGTCGCCTGCGTCCTGCCCTGGAATTTTCCAATCCTGATGCTGGCCTGGAAGATCGGTCCGGCGCTCGCGACCGGCAATTCGGTCATCGTCAAGCCGGCCGAGCAAACCAACATGTCGACGCTGAGGGTTGCCGAGTTGGCGCATGAGGCTGGACTACCGCCAGGTGTCCTGCAGATCGTCACCGGTCCCGGCGAAATCACCGGCAAGGCGCTCGGCATGCATCCCGATATCGACATGGTGGCGTTCACCGGGTCCACCGATATCGGCCGAAAATTCCTGGAATATTCAGCCAAGTCCAACCTCAAGCGCATCGTGCTCGAATGCGGTGGCAAGAACCCATGTATCGTGCTCGACGACGCCGAAAACCTGGATGTGGTCGCGCAGCATGTCACCCAGGCCGTCTTCTGGAACATGGGCGAGAACTGCTCGTCCAATTCCCGCCTGATCGTGCATGAAAAGATCAAGGACCGCTTGGTTGAGGCGGTGGTGCACAAGCTGAAGGAATGGCCTTTAGGGGAGCCCCTCGACCCGGGTAACCGACTCGGCGCTATCGTGTCGAAGGAACAGTTCGACCGGATCATGGGCTACATCAAGAAGGGACGGGCGGAAGGCGCCAGGATCGTGACCGGTGGCAACGCCCATAAGCACGGCAAAGGCTATTTTATCGAGCCGACGGTGTTCGACGATGTCACATCCAGCATGACGATTGCCCGGGAAGAAATTTTCGGTCCGGTGCTGTCGGTCATCAAGGTCGCCAACGCCGACGAGGCGGTTCGGGTCGCCAACGATACGCCATACGGGCTCGCAGCCTCGATCTTCACCGCTAATCTCGGCAAGGCGCATCGCATCGCGCGCGACATCCGCGCCGGGACGGTGACCATCAATTGCTACGGCGAAGGAGACATCACGACGCCTTTCGGCGGGTTTAAGCTCTCTGGCTTCGGTGGTCGTGACAAATCTTTGCATGCCCACGACCAGTATACAGAACTTAAGACAATCTGGGCAGACATCTCCGATCCCAAGATCGCGCGCGCCGTAGACTAACGGGGGATTTCTGATGAGCGTACATAAGGCTGTCCGCACGCCTGCGGACCTGCCCGTATCGGGATGGTACGCTCTTTTGCCGCCTCCCAAGGCGCCTGAGGTGCTGCGCGGCCGCCACGAGGCCGACTGGGTCATTGTCGGGGGCGGCTTCGCTGGCCTCGCGGCCGCGCGGCGCCTTTCACAATTATTACCGAACGATCGTATTGTTGTGGTCGACGCCCAGCGTATCGGCTGGGGTGCGGCGGGACGAAATTCCGGATTCATGATTGACCTGCCACACGAGTTGGGTGGCAAAAACTATGGCGGTCGTCGAGAACACGATCTGCAACAAATTCGGATGAACCGCGCTGCGATAGAATTCTCTGGCGCGGCTGCCGAGGAATTTGGACTGCAACCCTATTTCGTAAGAGCTGGCAAGCTTCACGGGGCGGCGACAGATCATGGCCTTCGCTCACTCCGCGAATTCGAAGGCCATCTTGTTGGGCTTGCGGAGGATTTCAGAAGTCTCGATGCAGCTGACATGAAGCGCATTACCGGAACTGATTTCTTCATCGGTGGAACATTCACGCCGGGTACGGTGATGGCCCAACCGGCCGGGTTCGTTCGGGGATTGGCCGCCGGACTTGCCGGGCGCGTCAAGATTTTCGAAAAATCGCCCGTGACCGGAATTCGAACCGGGAAGGAGCATTCCATCCAGACGGCGGAGGGCGAGGTCGTCGCGCCGCGAATGATCCTCACGGTCAACGGACATTTGGAGAGCTTTGGGTTTTTCAAGCAACGGCTGCTGCATGTATTCACATACGCCAGCATGACACGCACGCTTTCGGACCAAG
This sequence comes from Mesorhizobium shangrilense, assembly GCF_040537815.1. Lineage (NCBI taxonomy): Bacteria > Pseudomonadati > Pseudomonadota > Alphaproteobacteria > Hyphomicrobiales > Phyllobacteriaceae > Mesorhizobium > Mesorhizobium shangrilense. The sequence continues at coordinate 17,339 of NZ_JBEWSZ010000017.1, read as the reverse complement.
AAAAGCGGACACTTGGCGGCGAGATGGAATGGGGACTCATTCCGGCCGACCCGATGGGGTCGACAATCAGGCGGGTGGGCGATCGCATTGTTGTCCGCAACACGTTTACCTACAACCCATCGATGACGACGAGCAACGGTCAGATGCAAAGGATCGGGCACAGGCACGATCGCTCGTTCAAGGCGCGCTTCCCAATGCTGAACGGCGTCGAAATGGAATATCGCTGGGGCGGTCACCTATGCCTGTCGCTCAACTCGGCGCCTGCGTTTGGCGAGATTGAGGATCGAGTCTACGCGGCTGGATGCTGCAATGGACTCGGTACAGTCAAGGGTACGCTCTACGGAATGCTGGTCGCAGATTTGGCGGTCGGCACAGGAGAACCGATGGTAGCCGACGCCTTGCAAGAACCGACACCAAGTAAGCTATATCCCCAGCCATTTATGGCAATCGGAGCGCCCTTGCGACTTTGGAACATGCAAAGGCGTGCGGGGCGCGAGCTCTAGCAATCAAGTTTCTCGCTCTTGGACCGCGATCTCTCTCAACCATTTTCGCAAGAGCTCGGCAGCAGGGGACAGCGTCCGGTTGTCATTCCAGCTGAGATAATAACCCCCCGGAGCAGGCAGTTCGAGGTCGGTGATCCTGACCAATTTTCCGTCTTTTATCAGCGGTAGCACCAGACGGTGCCAACCTACGGCAACGCCTTGGTCGGCTTGAGCGGCCTGCAGCGTCACGGAAAATTTGCCAAATCTGCGGCCACGAGGCGTTCCGTGACGAATCGCGGCGCGTCGGAATACCTCGTCCCACCCAGTCCAATCCGGATCTACCCAGTTGACGTGCAGGAGGGGAAGCTCGGGCAGCGATTCAGCTGTGGCATCCCGGTGCTCCTGCGCGAAGCCGGGCCCGCAAACCGGATAGATTGTGTCGCCAAATAGCAGTTCGGTGCTTTCGTCCGGCCATGAACCGAATCCGTAGCGGATTCGCAACTCGACCTCGGCGCGCCTGTAGTCGCGCGAATTGTCGGAGATTAGGTGGTCGACCGCGATTTCGGGATACCGGTTCCAGAATTCCGGCATACGCGGTATCAGCCACATCGATGCGATGCCATCTGAACAGGCGATCGTTACGTTCTTGGAGCGATCACCGCGTTTGATGCTTCTGACAACCTCGGACGCCCTAGAAAAGCCGCTGGCCAGGACGGCGTAGAGATCCTCGCCAGCACTGGTGAGCATGACCCCGGTTCCAAGCCGTACGAAGAGAGGAACGCCAATCTCGTCCTCGATGGCTTTGATCTGCCGGCTGACAGCCCCCGGCGTGACATTAAGCTCGGAGGCCGCGAGCTTGAACGAGAGATGCCTTGCCGACGCCTCGAACACTGCAAGAGTGGTCAGGGACGGGAGATCATAATAGCGACGAACCATAAGACAGCACCCTAAGTGACCGCCCGCCATCCGGACAGCTCTTTAGTCAACACCGGGGTGAGACTTTTGCATTAGGTCAAATCGCTCGCATTAAGCAATAGTCGCGCTGAGGGCGCTCTCTCAATGCCCTGCTTTTCTTTCGTTTTTGGAGACCAGCATGACTGCTGAAGCAAGGGCTTCGCGAAGAGGCGGGCGGGACGCGCGGCGAACGATTAGAACCGCGCCCAATTTCGAAATGCTGCCAACGCTAAAACGCGGCTTGCCGGTTGTGGAGCCGATGGATGCAGAGCAGGTAGAGCGCATCCACGAGGCCTCTCTTGCGATCCTTGAAGAAGTGGGGGTCGTTTTCCGCGATCCGATCGCGATCGAGGACTGGAAGAGAGCCGGAGCAGATGTCCGTGCTAATGACCGTGTTCATCTCGACCGCGGCCTGGTTATGGAGCTCATCAAGACAATTCCCCCCAAGATCGAATATTTCGCACGGGACCCCTCGAAGAATGTCGAACTCGGAGGCGGCAAGTCGATCTTCGTGCCGATGACCGGCGCGCCCTACATGCGCGACCTGGATGACGTGAGGCGCGGCCCGACGATCGCGGACCTTGGGACCTTCCACAAGCTGGCGCACATGATGCCGGCGCTGCATTCATCGGCGCACCACATTGTCGAGCCGATGGACATCGTCGTCGCGCATCGGCATCTGCACATCACCTATTCGTCGATGAAGCATTCCGACAAGATCTTCATGGGCATGACCACCTCGCCCAAGAATGCCGAGGACGTGCTCGACATGTGCGAAGTCCTCTTCGGGGAGGGATTCCTCGAGACCCATGCGGTCACGACTGGCAATTGCAATGGCAATTCGCCGCTCGTGTGGGACCAAGTTATGCTCGGCGCCATGCGTGCGTTTTGCCGGCGCAATCAGCCGGTGCTGTGCTCGCCCTTCGTTCTCGGCGGAGCGAATACCCCGGCCTCGACTGCCGCGGCAGTGGCGCAGCTCAATGCCGAGGCGCTTTCGGCACTCGCCTATACCCAGGTGATCCGAAAAGGCTGCCCGGCCATCTACGGGCATTACCTGTCGACGGTCTCGATGCAGTCCGGTGCCCCAATGGCTGGAACGCCCGAGATATCGTTGATGAACTTCATGATCGGCCAAATGGCGCGACGTTATAACGTGCCGTGGCGCACCTCTAACTTGCTTGGTGGCGCCAAAATCTTCGACGCTCAGTCGGGCTACGAAAGCGCCATGACCATGATGGCGGTGCTAATGTCGGGGGCAAACTATATCTGGCACTCGGCAGGCTGGAACGAAGCCGGTATGCACTGCTCAATCGCGAAATTCGTGGTCGACGCGGAGGTCTGTGATATGGGCTACCGCATGACCAAGGGCATCCAGTGGGATGATTTCGACGAAGCTCTGGCAGCGATTCGTGACGTTGGCCCTGGCGGCCACTACCTCGGCCATCCGCACACCCAGGCCAACTTTGAACGCGCATTTTTCATGCCAAAGCTCTTCGATAACAATTCGATTGAGCAGTGGAAAGCCGATGGCTCGAAGGATATAAAGCAGCGCGCCCTCGAACACGCCAGACATCTTTTGGGAGAATATCAGGAACCCAAGCTGGACCAGGCTAAGGATGAAGAACTGCGAGAATACATCGATCGCCGCTCGCGCGAGATTCCAGCCGTCGACGCGCTAAATGACGAATATTGAGGCCACCGATGCGAATAGAGACAATCAACGTCTACAAATGCCTGCTTCCGGTGAAGGGCGGCAGCTACCGGATGGCAAGCGACACCGTCCAGCAACTTGACAGCACACTCGTTGAGATCGTTACCGACGACGGCTCTAAAGGGTGGGGAGAGACCTGCCCCGTCGGTCCGGTCTATCAACCCCACCACGCACTTGGCGCGCGCGCGGCAATCGAAGAGATCGCACCCGGTCTGATTGGCCAAGAGGTGTCCTCGATCCGACTGCTCGCCAAGGCAATGGACGAACGGCTGAACGGTCACGGCTATGCCAAGGCTGCCTTTGACATTGCATTGCTGGATCTGCTCGGCCAGCGTCTCGGGGTACCCGTGTCGACTCTGCTCGGCGGCGCTCTTACCGACCGGGTACCGTCATACTATTCGACCATCGTTGGCTCTCCTGAAGAAACCGCTCGCATAGCTGCCGACAAGGTCAAATCAGGATATCCGCGCCTGCAGATTAAGATTGGCGGGCGGGATCTCGAACAGGATGTCGCAACGATCCATAAGGTTTGGGAGGCCGTTGGCTACAAAGCGAGAATTGCGGTCGACGGCAACCGCGGCCTGACCGTAGCCGCCGCTATCCACCTCGATCGACTTTGCCAGTCCATTCCCTTCGCGTTCGAACAGCCGTGCAACACAATGGAAGAGGTCGCCAGTCTCAAAGGAAGGCTCACGCATCCTGTATATCTCGATGAAAACACTGAAGATTTGAACGCTGTCCTTCGAGCGATTTCCTCGGGCATCGCTGATGGGTTTGGGTTGAAGGTCACGCGTCTTGGCGGCCTCACGAAGATGACCACTGTGCGAGACATGTGTGCGATCCGATCTCTTCCGCACACCTGCGATGACGCGTGGGGCGGCGATGTTATTGCAGCAGCTTGCGTCCATCTCGCCTCGACAGTCGAGCCACGGCGGTTTGAAGGCGCATGGATTGCCCAGGAGTACATCGACGGGCACTATGACCCCGAGAACTCAATAGTGATAAGAGATGGGCATATTGCCGTGCCCCAGCGGCCCGGGCTCGGTGTTCAGCCCGAGGCGAAGACGTTGGGTGTACCGATTGCAACATACGGACGCTGATGAACGCTCCGGCTACAATCCAGGCGGTGAATCCTACAGAGCGGCCGAATGATCTGTCGCTCGATCAACCGCTGAATATCGCCGTTCTAGTACTGCCAGGATTCTCGCACCTTGCGCTTCACGCTTACCTCGAGCCGTTTCGGATAGCGAATGCGTTAGCGAAGGCATCTTTGTTTCGCTGGCAGATTGCAGGGCTAGACAACAAGGCCGTTTATGGTGCGAACAACATTGCAATTTCTGTCGACGTCACCACTGAAACCTTGAGCGCTACCAATGCGCACCTCAACCAACTCGTAATCATCGCGGGCGAGCAGGTTGATCAGCAGCATACGCCCCAGTTGCACGCGTTCCTACGACGCATGGCAAGGCGGGGCATTTTCATATCGGCACTGGGCACTGCGACGTGGCTTCTGGCCGAAACTGGCCTACTGGCCGACACGCCTTGCACAATCCATTGGTCGAGACTTGCTGCTTTCTCAGAGGTGTTCCGCAAGCCGCGCATAAGAGAAACACTCTTTGTAAAAGATGGACAATATTCCACCTGTGCCGGTGAACTGGCTGCTTTCGACCTGGCTGTGGACCTTATTGCCAGCCAAGCCGGCGTAACTATCGCGCAAGAAGTCTGCCGACATGCAATTGTCGACGGACAGCGCTCCGGCTCAAACCGCCAGACCGCCCCATCCGGGCTTTCGTACGCCAACGTCAGCGAAAAGCTTGTTGCCGCCGTTCAGACCATGGAAGCAAACCTTGATAACCCGCTCTCGATGGATGTGGTGGCAAAGCGCGCCGGTCTCTCAAGGCGTCAACTCGAACGACTTTTTCTCACACACGTTGGCGTCTCGCCAGCCAAGCATTATCTGAAAATGAGACTCGATCACGCCAAGAGGTTAATCGAGGGCACACGGATGCCATTAATCGACGTTGCCATTGCGTGCGGCTTCATTTCGTCATCGCATTTCTCGAAGTGTTTCAAGGTCATCCATGGCAAAACTCCCCAGCAATGCCGCATGGAGGTGCCAGCTTGGGTAGGACCGGGTCTAGGCTAAATGGCCGAGTCTCCGTTCGCATTTCCCTGTGGATCCGTGTCACTCCACGGCGACAACCCTACCCTGCAGGTCTCGGCCCTTCTTGGGACGGGCCTTTTCGCACGATCCCGTATACTCTTAAAAGACCGCAGATGAACCTCCCGAAAAATCTAAAGGAAATCCTCGCATCGTGGCCATTCGGCTTGACGACGATCTGCTGCGCACCTTTGTCGCTGTAGCTGACTTTGAGAACTTCACCCGCGCCGCGGCTGCTCTGGGTCGAACACAGTCGGCCGTCAGCATACGGGTGAAGCGACTGGAAGAACTCGCTGGCACTCCATTGTTCGTACGCGGTTCCCGCGGCGTAACCTTGACGTGCCTGGGAAGCGAACTTCTTAAGGGCGCACGGCGAGTTGTTGATCTCCTTCAGAAGACGGAAGCATCTTTCGCCGTTAAGCCATTAGGCGGACACGTCCGCATAGGGATTCCCGAGGAATATGGGACCACCATTCTGTCTGGCACACTCCGCACTTTTGCCAACACACACCCTAACGTTGAGATCACAATCCGAAACGGCAAATCTAGCGCGCTGAAAGAGGCACTTGAACGGGGCGATTTGGACCTGGCAGTGGCGTTCGAATGGGAAACGAGGACACACGGAGAGGTATTGATGTTTGACCCCATCGTGTGGGTGACATCTGACAGGCACGATCTGCATAGACAGTCACCCATTCCGGTAGCACTCTATGAGAGCTGCGGCTGGTGCTCCGAATTCGCTCACCGAGCGTTACAAACCCACGGGCGAGCCTACCGCGTTGCTTACAGAAGCGACAGTAGTGCCGGCTTGCAATTCGCGGTGGCCTCGGGACTGGCTATTGCCCCGCTGCCGCGCAACAACATTCCTGGCGATTGTCGCGAGCTAACCCTGGTCGACGGTTTTGTCGGCAACGATTCGTCCAATCTCGCAATGCATCTGTGTGGAGATGTGGCCGAAGAAGCCGTCAATGCTGTAGCTGATGCCCTCCGTGAGGCATTCACGACCGGTGCCCGCGTCGCAACCCGACCGCGAAGACCGGCGAAATAGCCGTGCCGTTCTTCGTTGATGGCAAGCCGACTCTCACGGACATCATTTCAAATCGTCAGCTATCCCTCCGGCGCTAGTGCGGTCTTCCTGCCTTCAAAGAAGGCATAGGGGCCAGAAGCGGAGCAAAGTGCATGACGGGACGATGTGGATTTGAGTTCGCTCCCCAACCGCTTCCTGGAAGGTTGCAGTTACAAGCACGAGGCTATCGCCTTGATATGATCTCGTTTGCCTGTATTGTGATCCAGTAGCGTGGCAGCGTTCCGTGCCGTTCAACAACGCTCAGCTCAAACCGCCCTCGACGCCGGGTCTCAACACGCCTAAGGGGGTAAATCATACCAGCGCCGCCGATTGCGCGCCCTCATAGTGGACCACGTGTTTATTGGAATATTGGAACGCCGCCTTCCGCCAAGTTCCTCGACGCGCCGCGAAGACATTTCTGTTTTCTGAACCCGCTCCTCGCAGGTCAATAGGCGACAACAGTCGTATGCTCTGTTCAGGCGCCGCCGCCCTGTTAATTCCCGGCGCTCTTCATCCGCCGGGAGCCGATGGCCTTATCTAGCCAGCCGACCTCCATCTCAGGAACGGAAGACAGCAGAAGTTCAGTATAAGGATCGAAAGGTGGGCTAAGAACCTGGGTTTTTGCCCCGTAGCGGACCACTTGCCCGCGATACATCACCGAGATCGAATCGGCGATCGATTTCACCGTTGCGAGATCGTGGGTAATTAAGAGATAGGCTACCCCCTCCTCCTTCTGCAAGTGCAGCAAGAGCTTCAAGATTCCGTTGGCAACCAATGGGTCGAGAGCCGAAGTCACCTCGTCGCAGATGATCAGCTTCGGCTTTGCCGCAAGCGCCCGCGCGATGCAAACGCGCTGCTTTTGTCCGCCCGACAGCTCTGCCGGATACCGGTTCGCCAGGCTCTTGCCCATTTCGATCTTGTCAAGCAGTTCGGCCACGCGATGGTCGCGCCCCGCACCGTTGATACCGAAATAGAATTCGAGCGGCCGCCCGATGATCGTCGCCACGCTCTGGCGCGGATTCATCGCGGTGTCCGCCATTTGATAGATCATCTGAAGTTGCTGAAGGTCATCCTTCGATCGCTCGGCCAACCGACGGGGAAGGTCGCGCCCGTCGAACTGGATGCTGCCTGCCAAAGGCGGCAGCAACCCAGTGATCACCCGCGCCAGCGTCGATTTACCCGAGCCCGATTCGCCGACCACGGCGAGCGTCTGTCCAGTATGAAGGTCCAGGGAAACATCGCGTAAGACCTTGATTGCTCCGTCGCCGTAACCTGCTGTCAGGCCTTTGACTGACAGCACAGGCGCCGTGCCGCAGTCCTTCTGCTCGTGATCGATGTGATGCACTGAAACGAGGGCTCGCGTGTATTGCTCGTGCGGCTGGTTGATGATCTGCTGCGTCATTCCCCGCTCTACGAGCTTGCCGTTGCGCAGCACCATGATCTCGTCCGCGACCTGCGCCACCACCGCCAAGTCGTGGGTGATGTAAAGTGCCGCGACCCCGGTGTCACGGATGGCGTCCCGGATCGCGGCCAGCACGTCAATTTGTGTAGTGACGTCGAGCGCTGTGGTTGGCTCGTCGAAGACAATGAGGTCAGGCTCCGAGCAGAGCGCCATGGCCGTCATGACGCGCTGCAACTGACCGCCCGAAACCTGATGGGGGAAACGTTTGCCGATGTTTTCGGGGTCAGGAAGGCCAAGCTTCATAAATAGAGCAATCGCCCGCTTCTCAGCTTCTGTCCGCGTTGCCATGCCATGTAGAAGTGCCGCCTCCACCACCTGGTCCATCAGCCGGTGGGCTGGGTTGAATGCGGCGGCGGCCGACTGCGCAACATAGCAGACCTCGCGGCCCCGGAGTTTGCGCATGCCCTTTGCGCCGACCTTCAGAATGTCACGGCCGTTAAGGATGACCTCGCCGCCAGTTATTTTGACCCCGCCGCGACCATAACCCATGCTGGCCAGACCTATGGTGGACTTGCCGGCGCCCGATTCGCCAATCAGACCCAAAACCCTGCCCCGTTTCAGCGTCAGCGAAACGTCGTGGACGAGAACTACGTTCTTTGGGCTCTCGCCCGGTGGGTAGACCGTCGCCTCAATCCGAAGGTTGCGTATGTTGAGCAACGTGTCGGGCTTCCCCGGTGGACTGGCTTGCACGACCGTGGAGAGCGTCACTTCACCCGGCTTGTCCGGCAATGAGAGATCATTTGACATTTGCAGGGGTCCGCTCTGTTGATGCCCGTCGCCGGCCGTTTTTTGATTTTGGTCGGTTCAAGAAGCCCGACACCGCACTGGGTGCGACATTCCATTGCATAATCGCATCAAACTTCCCGGCTAACCGATTTTGCACCATGACCAACAAGCCCGACGTCTCGTCGAGCGCCGTCCAGCCACCATTGTGACTTGGTGTACGGTACATCTTTGCCGTATCCGTCGGATAGAGCGATTGGACCTACGGGGCACGCCTTCCCGCCCACATGCTCTTTGGTCAAAGGCCAGATCGGGCGGTTCGAGAACGCCCGTTACAAGCCCAGAATCGAGTGATGTAGGTCGAAGGAGCCGAGATCTGTCGCAAGCACGTGGAAATGGCAGCAGATGGCACCTTCCGGCCACCTCACTCTCAATCAGCAAAGCGTGTATGGCAGTTCGCTGCGTCGGTTGTGATCGACTGTAATCGTGCTCTTGAGCGGCGGGATGGCGCGTTGAATGCAATCCAGGCGCGCACAAATGCGGCATGAAACGCCGATGGGCTCGAACGCTGAGCTGTTGCCAAAATCCAGCCGGTCTGCGTAGACGAAATCGCCCGCATCGGAGATCTCGCATCCGAGCGCGATCGCGTAGCGTCGATGAGGAGAGCCAAATCCACCGTCTGCTTTAGTGATTTCTGTGGCGATACTGAGATAACGCACGCCGTCTGGCGTCTCGGCCAGCTGGCAATGCATGCGGCCTGGGGTTTCGAATGCCTGATGAGCGTTCCACAAAGGGCAAGCTGCACCGTAGCGCGCAAACTGCAACTTCGATGCGCTATGGCGCTTCGTAATGTTGCCCGCGCGATCGATACGCGCGAAGAAGACCGCAACGCCTTTCAACCCAGATCTTTGCAAAGTCGAGAGGCGATGAGCCACCTGCTCGAGGCTGGCGCCGAAGCGCACCGCGAGAAGATGAAGGTCATGTCGCAACTCCTTCGCTGTGAGCAGAAAGGACTGGTACGGCAACATCAGCGCACAGGCAAAATAGTTCTGCAGCCCGATCCTGCCTATCTCTGCCGCTTCGACAGTACGGAAGCGCGCTCGCTCAATGATCGCATCGATTTCTGCCCGTTGCTCCAAGGCGCCGATCTGGAATGCCATCTGAAAACTGCGCGTCGGCGCAGGTGAGTATGAGTTCAGGTACAGCACGCGCGCTGACGCGTCGAAGCGCCTGATTACCCGCTCGCCGTTTCCGGCACGCGCAATGCGAACGTGATGATGCTTTTCCAGGTGATCTGCCAACGCCGTACCGACATCTCGATCCGATACGCCTAATCCTTTCGCCAGATGCTCGGCCGCCCGGTCAAGCTCATCGATGTAGTTGTCAACAAAATGAAAGAAGTCCCGCACTTCCTCGTAGGGGGACGGCTCGGCAAAAGCATTGGTCCGGATAAGCTGGTCGTCGAAGCTGGCAAGCTGCTCGCTATTTCTGCGATAAGCCTGATGACAGGTGATCAGCGCATGAGCGAAAGACGGTGCGTTTTGGGCAACGAGCTTGAGTTCCTGAAATCCGGCTGAAACGCCGCCGAACACGGGGTCAGCAAGTGTCTCGCTCAGTGCAGAGAGCAGCCGGTCGGCGTCACTGCCGCCGATCGAAGCGATATCGACGTTGAATTTCTCGGCCAGCGCAAGAAGCACTGCGGCTGAGACCGGTCGCTGGTTGTTTTCGATCTGGTTCAGATAGCTGGTCGAAATCCCTAGGCGCTCGGCGAATACCGCCTGGGTGGCCTTGCTGGCCTCCCGTAGTTCGCGCACGCGGCGCCCAATGAAAAGCTTAGAATACGCCATTTGCAAGTTCGCAGTTTGCTATTTGCAACTTCATACATTTGGCATTCGCGCCCGGTCAATCCTTTTCCGTTCATTGCCGGCCAACTAATGAGAAGCTCATTTCTGCGGGAGGTGCTCATGCGATTGCCCAGCGAAGCAAGACCGAGTTCAATGCAAGGCCGGCTTGCCGCGACGCTTTTGCCGACGGCTTGGACCCTGGTCGCACCAAGGGCGGGACGCTGATGCGAGCCGTTCTCGAACAACTCGAGGTCCGTCGTGCGCAGGCCCGCATGGGCGGAGGGCAGAAGCGTGTCGATGCCCAGCACGCGAAAGGCAAGCTGACCGCCCGAGAGCGCCTCGTGGTGCTTCTCGATGAAGGCTCCTTCGAAGAATACGACATGTATGTCACCCATCGTGCAACAGACTTCGGCATGGACGCCCAGAAAGTTGCCGGGGATGGCGTGGTCACAGGCTGGGGTACGATCAACGGCCGGCTCGTTTACGTCTTCTCTCAGGACTTCACGGTGCTTGGCGGATCGCTGTCCGAGACGCACGCTCAGAAGATCTGCAAAATCATGGACATGGCGTTGCGCAATGGGGCGCCGGTGATCGGCCTCAACGATTCCGGCGGCGCGCGCATCCAAGAGGGCGTCGCCTCACTTGCCGGCTACGCCGATGTCTTCAAGCGCAATGTCGATGCTTCTGGCGTCATTCCGCAGATTTCGGTGATCATGGGCCCGTGCGCCGGCGGCGCGGTCTATTCCCCGGCCATGACCGACTTCATCTTCATGGTTCGGGATTCCTCCTACATGTTTGTGACCGGCCCCGATGTGGTGAAGACGGTGACGAACGAGATCGTGACCGCGGAGGAACTCGGCGGCGCGGCAACTCACACGCAAAGGTCGTCTGTTGCTGACGGGGCTTTCGAAAACGATATCGAGGCGTTGGAAGAGGTCCGGCGCCTCTTTGACTTCCTGCCATTGAACAATCGGGAAAAGCCGCCGGTGCGGCCGTTTTATGATGATCCCGAGCGGATCGAGTTGCGCCTCGATACACTGGTGCCGGAGAGTGCCAATAGGTCTTACGACATGAAAGAGTTGATCCTTGCTATTGCCGACGAAGGCGACTTCTTCGAGCTTCAGGTCGCCTTCGCTCGCAACATCATCACCGGTTTTCTGCGCATCGAGGGCAGAACCGTGGGGTTGGTGGCCAACCAGCCGATGATGCTGGCCGGATGCCTCGACATTGATTCCTCCCGCAAGGCGGCGCGTTTTGTTCGCTTCTGCAACGCCTTCGACATCCCGATCCTAACGCTCGTCGACGTGCCAGGTTTCCTGCCGGGCACCGCCCAGGAATATGGCGGCGTCATCAAGCACGGCGCCAAGCTGCTGTTTGCCTATTCCCAGGCGACCGTACCGATGGTCACGTTGATCACGCGCAAGGCTTATGGCGGCGCCTACGACGTGATGGCGTCAAAACATATCGGCGCGGACATCAACTACGCCTGGCCGACCGCCGAAATCGCGGTGATGGGCGCAAAGGGCGCTACCGAGATCCTCTATCGGTCCGAACTCGGCGATCCCGAGAGGCTGGCGGCTCGTACCAAGGAATACGAGCAGCGTTTCGCCAATCCCTTCATTGCCGCCGAGCGCGGCTTCATCGACGAGGTGATCATGCCACATTCCTCACGCAAGCGGATCGCGCGTGCCTTTGCCACTTTGCGTGGCAAGAGCGTCGAGACGCGATGGAAGAAGCACGACACCATTCCGCTTTGAGTGCGCTAAAAATGTTCAAGAAGATCCTGATTGCCAATCGTGGCGAGATCGCCTGCCGGGTGATCAAAACGGCGCACAGGCTTGGCATAGCCACCGTTGCCGTCTATTCCGACGCTGACCGCGACGCCTTGCACGTCCGGCAAGCCGATGAAGCGGTCCACATCGGTCCCGCCGCCTCAGCCCAGTCCTATCTTCGCATTGCAAACATTCTCGATGCCATCGCCGCTACGGGCGCTGATGCGGTTCATCCGGGCTACGGTTTCCTGTCTGAGAATTCGAATTTCGCCGACGCGCTCAAAGCCAAGGGCATCGCTTTCATCGGGCCCTCCCCCGTCGCCATCGAGGCGATGGGCGACAAGATCACGTCGAAAAAGATCGCGGCATCCGCCGGCGTCTCCACTGTGCCCGGCCACATGGCTCTGATCGAGGATGCAGAGGAAGCGGTGCGCATCGCCGCTGAGATCGGCTTTCCTGTCATGATCAAGGCATCCGCCGGCGGGGGCGGCAAGGGTATGCGCATTGCCTGGAACGAGGTCGGGGCGCGCGAAGGATTTCACTCCTCGCGAAACGAGGCGAAGAACGCCTTTGGCGACGACCGTATCTTCATCGAGAAATTCGTTACCGAGCCACGTCACATTGAAATCCAGGTGCTCGGCGATCAGTACGGCAATATCGTCTACCTCGGTGAGCGGGAATGCTCGATCCAGCGCCGCAACCAGAAGATCATCGAGGAAGCGCCATCACCATTCATCGACGAAGCAACCCGGCATGCGATGGGGAAGCAGGCCGTCGCTCTTGCCAAGGCGGTCGGCTACCACTCGGCAGGTACCGTTGAATTCATCGTCGATCGCGACCGCAACTTCTACTTCCTCGAAATGAACACGCGACTTCAGGTCGAGCACCCGGTCACCGAACTTGTAACCGGCATCGATCTGGTCGAGGAAATGATCCGCATCGCCGCCGGCGAAAAGCTGCGCTTTGGCCAAGAGGATGTGAGGCTGAACGGCTGGGCGGTCGAAAGCCGGCTCTACGCCGAAGACCCGTATCGCAATTTCCTGCCCTCGATCGGTCGTCTGACACGCTACCGGCCGCCGGCCGAAGGTGCGGATGCGGACGGCTCACTCATCCGCAACGATACCGGTGTGGTCGAGGGGTCGGAAATCTCGATGCACTATGATCCCATGATCGCCAAGCTCTGCGCCTGGGCGCCCGACCGGCTGGGCGCAATCAACGCCATGGGCGCGGCGTTGGATAATTTCGAAGTGGAAGGCATCGGCCATAACCTGCCGTTTCTCGCTGCTGTCATGGACTATCCCCGGTTTCGCGAGGGGCGGCTGACCACAGCCTTTATCGCTGAGGAGTTTCCGGACGGCTTCGCAGGTGTGTCCCCAACCGATGCGGATGAGCGCAAGCTCGCGGCGCTCGCGGCACACATCAACTGGAAACTCCAGCACCGCAATGTCCTGATCTCCGGGGCGATGGACAATCATCGTCGCAAAGTCTCCAGCGATTGGATCGTCACGCTTGGCAACCATGCCTTTCCGGTCGCCGTGTGCGACCACGAAAACGGAACCGCGGTGTCATTCGATGACGGCTCGGTCCTGAGCGTTGCAAGCGACTGGCTGCCGGGACGGCCCCTCGCGCACTTTCAAATCAGCGCCGAAAGCATCTCGATCAAAACGTCCCGGTCAGGAACCGGCTACCGACTGCGCTGGCGCGGAATGGATGTTGTTGCCCATGTACGCAGCCCACCTATCGCCGAACTCGCGCGGTTGATGCCGAAGAAGCAGCCGCCGGACACCTCCAAGCTGCTGCTCTGCCCGATGCCTGGCGTGCTCACCGCGATTGCCGTTGGCGAGGGCGATGCGGTGGAGGCTGGCCAGATTCTTGCAACGGTGGAAGCGATGAAAATGGAGAACGTGCTGCGCGCCGAGCGCAAGGGCTCGGTGAAGCACATCGCCGGGACTGCCGGCATGAACATGGCCGTCGATGAACTGATCATGGAATTTAACTAAGGGTAGGACAAATGGCCGACCGCGTAGCCTACGAGGACTGGCGAAAACTCACCGAGCACGAAGTCAAGGCGTCGCCCGACACCTTGGTCTGGAATACGCCGGAAGGCATTGCGATCAAGGCGCTCTACACCGAGGCTGATCTGGATACAGCCGGCCACCTCGGCACGCTGCCCGGGATAAAACCGTTCCTGCGCGGGCCCCGCGCGACCATGTATGCCGGCAGGCCGTGGACGATCCGGCAATATGCTGGCTTTTCGACGGCGGAGGAGTCGAACGCCTTCTACCGCAAGGCGCTTGCTGCGGGCCAGCAGGGCGTGTCAGTTGCGTTCGATCTCGCCACGCATCGCGGCTATGACAGCGACCACCCGCGTGTCGTCGGCGATGTCGGCAAGGCGGGTGTAGCCATCGATTCCGTTGAGGACATGAAGGTCCTGTTCGAGTGCATATCGCTCAAGGACATTTCCGTCTCCATGACCATGAACGGCGCGGTCATCCCGATCCTCGCCTGCTTCATCGTCGCCGGCGAGGAGCAGGGCTGCTCGCACGCCGAGCTTTCCGGGACCATCCAGAACGACATCCTGAAGGAGTTCATGGTCCGCAACACCTACATCTACCCGCCCGAACCCTCGATGCGGATCGTCGCCGACATCATCGAGTACACTGCAAAGGAGATGCCGAAGTTCAACTCGATCTCCATCTCCGGCTATCATATGCAGGAGGCGGGCGCGACGCTGGTGCAGGAACTCGCCTTCACCCTGGCCGACGGGCGTGAATATGTGCGTGCGGCGTTGAAGCAGGGCCTCGACGTCGACGATTTTGCCGGACGGCTCTCGTTCTTCTTTGCGATTGGGATGAATTTCTTCATGGAAGCCGCCAAGCTGCGGGCGGCGCGACTTCTGTGGTCGCGTATCATGGAAGAGTTCCAGCCGAAGAAGCCTTCATCGCTGATGCTGCGCACGCACTGCCAGACATCGGGCGTGTCGCTGCAGGAGCAGGACCCCTACAACAACATCGTGCGCACCGCTTATGAGGCGCTCGCCGCGGTTCTCGGTGGCACGCAGTCACTCCACACCAACTCGTTCGATGAGGCGATCGCACTGCCGACTGAGTTTTCGGCGCGCATTGCGCGCAACACTCAACTCATCCTCCAGCACGAGACCGGCGTGACCAAGGTCGTCGATCCGCTGGCCGGCTCCTATTACGTCGAAAGCCTGACCGCCGAACTTGCTGACAAGGCGTGGGCGCTCATCGAGGAAATCGAGGCCATCGGCGGCATGACCAAGGCCGTCATCGACGGTTTGCCAAAACGCCTAATCGAGACGGCGGCGACCCAACGCCAGGCGGCGATCGATCTCGGTGACGAGGTGATCGTCGGCGTCAACACGTACCGGCTGGAGAACGAGGCCCCGATCGAGGTTCTTGAGATAGACAATGCCGCGGTGCGAGAGGCGCAGATTCGCCGTATCGAACGAACAAAGCGTCAGCGCGATCCCAAGCGCGTCGACGCAGCCCTTGCCGCGCTTGGTGAGACCGCGGCCAGCGGCAAGGGCAACATTCTCGAAGCGGCGGTTGAAGCTGCGCGCGCTCGCGCGACGGTGGGGGAGATTTCCGATGTCTTGCGCCGCGCTTTCGGGGATCACGCGGCCGTTCCCGAGGTGATTACGGAGGTCTACGGAGCCGCCTTCCAGAATGAGCCGGAATACCAAACGCTGGCGTCGCGCATCAAGGACGTTTCCGTCTCGCTCGGCAGACGCCCGAAGCTGATGGTGGCCAAGCTCGGTCAGGATGGCCACGACCGCGGCGCCAAAGTGATCGCATCGGCCTTCGGCGATCTCGGTTTCGACGTGGTCGCCGGTCCGCTTTTCCAAACACCGGAAGAAGCAGCAAGCATGGCCGTGGCCTCTGAGGTTCATGTCGTCGGCGCATCCTCGCTCGCGGCCGGACACAAAACCCTTCTGCCGCAGCTGATCGAGGCACTGAAGGCGAGAGGCGCCGAAAACATCCTCGTGGTGTGCGGTGGCGTGGTGCCGCGCCAGGATTATCAGTTCCTGATGGACCATGGGGTCGCCGCCGTGTTCGGCCCGGGAACGCATGTCGTGGATGCCGCGCGTGCGGTTATCGATCTCATCGAAGGTAAGCGCCGCAATCAATGAACGGTCTTAACTTTCCAGGTTTCGGTGCGCTCGACGGAGCGCCCATGCTCGGAAAAAATGTCGTGCCAAGCCGCAACGATATCGCGAAATTGCCGAGGCGGCTGACCTCAGATTGCCGCAGGGACCGGACATGGGACTGAATGCTTCGGTCCAAGCGTCGAATCTCGTTGCGATCGGCCGGCTGACATATGGCGCGACGACACATTGGCCCGCGATTTCGATTTGGGCTGAAAGGATGGCCGCGAGCTATAAACGGCGGCGGGGCGACCCGGGGATGAGGAAGAACATGACGTTCGTTTCGCACGTAGATGAATCGGCGCCAGCGCCGGAAGTTGGATATGCAAGAGCGGGCGGTTTGTGGACGCAGGCCGAAGCCCGCGCACTCTCCGAGGCACCCTTCAACGACCTGCTGTTCCTAGCCCAAACGATTCATCGCCAGAATTTCGATCCCAACAAAGTCCAGCTCAGCCGGCTTCTCAGCATCAAGACAGGCGGCTGCCCGGAGGATTGCGGCTATTGCAGTCAATCGGCGCATCACGAAACCGGCCTGAAGGCGTCGAAACTGATGGAGGTCAGGCGCGTCATTGCCGAAGCGACCAAGGCGCGTGACGCCGGCGCCACCCGCTATTGCATGGGTGCGGCCTGGCGAAATCCCAAGGCGCGCGACATGAATGCGGTCGTGGCGATGGTCGAAGGCGTCAAGGCGCTGGGCATGGAGACCTGCATGACCCTCGGCATGATCGACCTTGAGCAGGCAGCCCGGCTGAAACAGGCTGGTCTCGACTATTACAACCACAACATCGATACGTCGGAACGCTACTACAGTGAGATCATCAGCACGCGGAGCTTTGCCGACCGGCTGGAAACGCTCGAGCATGTACGCCAATCCGGCATCAAGGTCTGCTGCGGCGGCATTGTCGGCATGGGCGAAGAGCCGGCGGACCGGATCGACATGCTGGTCACCTTGGCCAACCTGCCGGAGCATCCGGAAAGCGTTCCGATCAACATGCT
>NZ_JBEWSZ010000016.1 GCF_040537815.1 Mesorhizobium shangrilense | reverse complement strand
GTCCCAGCCAAACAATCCAGCCGATGGAACCAGCTTGCCCATCGGGCAGAGGCTATCCGCCGACTCAACTCCTCAAAATGCTCCGATCTCAAGGAAAGGGCTGTAGTATGAAGCCAGTTAGTTCGCCAGCAGGCACACGCCGGTGCCGTCGAAGTACACCAGCTTGACCCGGTCGGCGCGCTTGGCCCTGAAGACGTAGACCGCGCCAGAGAACGGATCGGCGCCCATCGTCTCGCGCACCAGCGCCGCCAGGCCCTCGGCCCCCTTGCGGAAGTCCACCGGCTTCGTCGCGACCATCACCTTGACCACACCCGTCGGCCCGATCACGACGGCGCCTTCAGCGCACGGATCACCGCCGCCACCGTCCTGGCGTCGGCGCCACGACCGACCCGCATGGCGACGCCGTCAATCTCCAGCTCTATCACGCCGGTTTCTCGCGCGGCCTTCCGCTTCCGTGTCGATCTCGCGCGCTTCCCCGCCGGTTCGGGCTCCTGTGCCGCGACCACCGCTGGAACAAACAACGGCTCCGGTGCCGGCGCATTCGCCAACGGCACCCGCGCGAACCGGCGCCAGGCGAACAGCTGCTGCGGGGACAATGCATGTCGCCGAGCCACCGCGCTCACGGTCCCGCCAGCATCGTAGCTTTCCGCCACGATCCGCGCCTTCTCCTCCGGCAACCATTCGCGCCGCCGTCCAGAACCCGTGAATATCTCAAGCCGTCGAACCGGCTCCTCGTCCCTGGACTTAAGCGTAAGCTCTGAAATCGTCATGTGTCGAAGCCCTCAAAGGCTCCGAGCATCGTCGCTCACGACAACGCGCGAAAGGTGCCAACGGGACAGCGCTTACGATTCTTGCAGGCGGCAACCGGGATCAACTGAGATGAAACTCTATCGCGACCGCTGTTTTGGCCTTCGTATAGTTCAATGAAGGCGAATATCGAAGTGCGATCGATGGCGACGAACGCGTGCAGTTCGCCTATAAAGATCCGACATGATTTGGGTGCTCTATGAACTCTTGTTGGGGTTGAACTCCTGGTTCAAAGCTTCTCTGTCCATGATTGACGGCCGCGGCAGGCCGGTCGTCAAGCGACTCGCTACGCGCCAAGCGAGACGCTCCATAGCGCCGGCGCCATAAAATGAGCCGGGGATGACAGCGTGCGTGTAGATGCGCATTCGTAGGGTTGCGACGCTACGCGGATCGGGGGAATGAGGGGATGTCCAAATCTTCATGAGATCGCGGCAGTGCCGGGCGAGTCCGTTGCCTTCGTAGAAGGCCTGCCCAAGGATATCTGTCTGAACGCCGTGATGGAGACCCGAGAGGCCCGAAGTCGAATTGATGGTGACAAGTCCGCTAGACGCCTTTACGGCTTCCCCCAACGGCACGTCGCAAACGACATGCACTCGCTTGGCATTGACGTGGCAGCTTAAACTATTAGCCACGATGGAACGATGGTCCAGATGCCCCGCGTCTAGGGGATGAATCTTGAAAAGCAGATGCTCCTCAGGTGGCGCGTGGTGAGAGAAGGCTGCCAAGAGCTCTTTGATCATTGTCTCGACACGCCACCCCTCCCCGTTGGCTACTAGATTGGCATCGTCGTGAACTTGAAGTGCCACCACGCGATAAGGCGTGCCAGCCTTGACCAGCTCCCTCAAAACACGCGCGTCCGAACGCCGATGGAGAGCCCGTCGCGTCCATCCAAGCGGCCAGCACAAGGCCTCTTTCGCAAGCCTTCGTTTGCGGTGCCAGGTTCCGCCCATGAGGGGAATGAACGCACGGAGCCATACGATTTGCGCAATGGCGAACAACGCCTGACGTAAGCCATGGCAGCACCCTTCGTCCGGCTCCATAACGTCAGAAAGATCTAGATGATCTCTTCTCTCGACATTTGGACTCATGCGAAGAGGAGAATGGTGATGAGAACCGTTCCATTCGCATGTCACGAAACCGGGCCGGATGTATCCCTCTTCCAGACAAAGCACGGGAACATTTCTGGCGCGGAGAGCATCAAAGAAGATCTTGTGTCTGTAACGATCAACACCAAAGACGACTGCGGCATGCCAGGGCGGAACTCCTAGTTGTGTCTCGACCTCGCCTGGTGACAATGCCAGCGCGCCGCCGAGGCCGAACAGGTGATCGCCTGGGTTGAACATGCAACGCTCAACCACAAACCCGCGGCCACGCAAAACTCGGGCGAGATTCGCGAAGAAGGGCCCGACAGGCCCTCCGAGAAGAAGGATTGAACAGGCGGATACCGCAGCGTTAGCGGCTGTCACGGTAATCACGCGCCAGAGACAAAAGGAAAATCAGCACAAGATAAATACCGATCCCCGAGGCGGCAACAATCGCCGGATGAAATATTGGGCGCGGGAAAGACGGGTCTTGTGGGAGTGAGGGATCTGCGGTGACGACGATGTACTTCTGCTTCTGCGTAGCCTCTTGCTGCGCCGCCCTGAGCGACTCGAGCGCTGTCGCATAGGACTTCTCGGCCAGGTCACGCTCGATCTGGAGTCGCTCAAATTCAGACAGCATCGTAGCCATTGCTGAATTCCTGCCGGTGATCTTTGCCCGCTCCTCTTCTATCTGTTTGGCCAGAGCTTGCTCGCGCAGCCGCATCAGCCGCATGCGCGCCTGAACATCGGTCGTCATGTTCTCCATCTGAGAGATGTCAGCTCGCGTCTTCGCCAAGTCAGTCTCGAGGCCGCTGATGATAGTGAGTTGAGACTCAACCGCCTTCTCGGGATCCACCTGGAGATTAGCATTGCGCCATTGCATGATATCAAGACGAGTTCGGCTAACACGATCTTCAGCTTTCCTCACCTCGCTTTCCGCGAAGGCTACGAAATCGAGCTTGGCGCGCTCGTTCAGTTTGTTTACGAACTCGTCAGTGCGAAGGATTAGGGTCGTCGCCAATGTCCTCGCATCCTCCGGCGAGAACGCCTCTGCACGGATGGTCACAATTTGCTCGACGTTGGAGATTTTCACTTGAACCATAGAAAGATAGTAGGCTAATTTCTCTTCGGTCGAAGCATTGTCTGGCAGACGAACGATCCAATCGCGATCATGTTTTGCAGCACCGGTGCTGAAACCTGTTGCGGCGTCTATCTTTTCAAACAGGCCCGTCGACTGCAAATAACTGCGGACTGCATAAATATCGTTCGATCCAGCGAGTCCGACACCGAGGTTACCCGCAAGTGCTCCAAGTCCTGAGATTGAGGACTGCCCATCTCGTGAGCGTATCGCGAAAGAAACCTCTGAAGCATAAATCGGCGAGGCTGCGATTTGTGAGTAGATAACGGCTGCTAAGGTGGGCGCTACCGCAACTGTCAGGAAAAGAACAAGCCGTCCCCATGCGAATTGCTTATGTTGGCGCGACATCGTTCCCGACCGAGTGTGGCTATCAGGCTCAATATAGGTCGAAGGGTCTCGAGGCTCTCCCACCCCGTTTCTGACTTGCAATGACATACACGATGTCCAATTTTCACAGGGAGGAACACATTAGGGAATGGAAAAACGAGCTGCCAGAGAGGCCGGATCAATGGTATCAATGCAGACCGAATTGCAGCTAACGTGGGAGGCTCGAGCCGCCGCGTAAATACGCATCGTTTGAATGGCAGCGTCGATTCCCGAAATCGGAGGATGATCCCCCAACGCATCGTCCATCGCGCTCTGGGCATAGCCAAGAACAGCCTGTTCGCCATTATGTCGCCAGAGAATATCGTTTGGATCTAGTGCAGTGGCACTGGGGGAGAAAGGAGATGCAAACAACGGCGTTCCGTAACGAGCAAGCGGCCGTTCCAAATCTGCTCCGCGACGTCGGCGAAGTGTCCAAGGACCGAACTCTTCGGTCCAAGTCAGTTCGCCCTTTGAGAAAGAAATCGCTGCTCCCCCCATAAACCCAACATCATCACGGGTGTCAATAAAAGCAGACGCTCCATTTTCATAAACAATCATTAAACTTGCGCCCGGATCATTAAAACGCATCCCACGCGGATTGTCGGCGGGCTGGGTTTCGGTAGCAAAGACATGGGTCGCTCTTGCATCGATCAGCGTGTTCGCCAGATCTATCCAATGGGTGCCGACACAGCCCAGTGCCCCCCCGCCAAATCGTAACGTAACAGTTTTAATATCGCCCATCTCCTCCTTCAGATGACGTACGCGCGCGTAGGCGTCGCAATAGCGTCTCCCATGATTGACTATGACGCGAACGCCTTTGTCCTCCGATCGGAGCTTGATATCGATTGCTTCATCAACGGATTGAGAGACAGGCTTCTCAATTACGATGCGCCTGAAGCCAAGGCCGATTGCCTCTATCGCGAGCCTATGATGAAGGTCTGCCGTAGTGGCAATGACGACGAGATCCACATTATCGGACGGAAGCTCTGCCAGACTGTCGCAGCGAAGCGAAGCAAGATCAGGATTTAACTGGATTGCATGCGGCTTGGCGGAGGGATCAACAAGTCCCACGATAGTGCACCTACGACGTAGCGCTGCAGTGACGTGGCGCGCGCCCATCAGACCGAGCCCAACCACCGCCACTCGTGCACCCTCTACCACCGGGGGACTGCCGACCCGGCGGTGGTCAGGGCCACCTATTCCTGCGAGAACTGAAGAGTGCGATGCAACGTCTATTTTTAGGATCTGGGAGGTCACAGGGGATATCCAAAGACTGTTGCGAGATGACGAAGGTGCCAAGCTTGATATGCAGCTGTGGCCAAGCGGGCTGCAGGGTCGCCTGAGAGGAAAGCCTCAACCTGTCCCTTGAGACCAGGTTTGAGATTGGAGTCATCCCTATACAATAACGGCACATCTTGCTCGGCGACTGACGGCCCTTCGACCATCTTCAAAGTCTCAAGCGGCATCAGTATGTACCGTCGCCGAGGAACACTCATCGCAATGCGCCAGCGTCCCACCGAGGCGTAGTTGCCGTGGTATACATAACGTGTTCCTGTTGATGTAAGACCGCTTCCCAGGAATACCGAGTGCCCTGGATGCCATGCAATCGCAGGATCCACCGGCTGGGACGCGACGGTGTGTAGCTCGACGGAACGGCCACAGAGATAGAAGAGAAGATCGAAGACATGAGAGGCATTGGCATAGCCCCAGCGCGCCTTAATTGCTGCGTTGGTGTCAAGCGATTCGATTCGCGGAACCGGTTCGTCGAATTCAATGCTTGCGGAGAGAACCGATCCTTCTTCGGCCAATCGATTGCGGAGAGTATTTACGCTCGCCAAAAAACGGCGATTGTAACCAACGAAGACGGAGGTCACTCCGCTAGCTATACGCGGATGCCGAAATATTGCCTCCATCTCAGCCGCCTCAAGCGCGCCCGGCTTTTCCACGAGAATCTGAGGACATATATCAGCGAGAAGCGCCGTAAGCGGGGCAAGGGTATCAACGGGGGTCGCGACAATGGCAAAGCTAGGCATAGCAACTTCGCCACGGAATGCTATGCGTACAGCATGGCCCACTCCATCCGAGATACCATCGCAACCGAAGTCGCGCGCAAAGATCGCAGTTCGCTCACCGTCCCTTCCGACAACAGTAAACGGTATATCTATATTTTTAAGGACCAAGGCGTAATCGCGCGCCATGGGACCAGTTCCGACAAGCCAAAGCATGGATTAATTACGCCACTTTTCAAGTGACCCTTTTCTTGCCCATCGCTGCATTTATGAAAGGCTTTCCGACCCGCGCGCCATGCGGTACGGCGCCGACGGCCTGACGTCGAAGAGTCCGGCCGAGCAATCGGCGGCATGAAGGTGGGTCATGCTCATCCGTCGATCAAAATACGCCGCCGCAAGCGTGAGCTTCCCGAAAAAGTCTCCCACGCGCCGACCATAAATCTTCGCAAGCGGCACACTATCCAGCTGGTCATCCCAGTTCTCCCCCCTGGTTTCGAAGTACTGATCCGTAACCCGTTTGGTGCATTCGAGCAGAAATCGGCTGCACTGAGATACGCATACGTCCACGCGTTCCGATCGGCGTCCTGTCCCATTCATGCTCCCATCCGACAACACAAGAGAACGTCGTGGGCCATAGAGTTGGGAAACTGCTAGCGCGACTACTCACGGACAATACTTCGAACATGTCGGATTCATGTAAAGAATACACGAAGTCCTGACTCACATATGACCAGCGTTTATTACGTGTGGCTAATGTTGTGACGTGATACCCAAAGCCATTCTCGCGTCGATGCTTACACTTTCGATTGCGTCTGGGTTATGGCAATCAGGATTTGCCAAGTCAAGCTTGTTTCGAACAAGATAATATGAGATTTGTGTGACGCCTAAATTGCCGCCATGTCCTTACTGCTATCGGCAAAAAGCAATCGAGAAAGAGATAAGTATTACAATTGCATTTCATAGGTGAAGTACTTATTTCTTCGATTCCGTGACGGGCGGCCAAAAGGGGTTATTGGCGATGGTTCAATCGATTGAAACGACATTCGAGATATGGGCCTCATCAATACGCGAGGTGAAGGCCCGGATCAGCGGGCTTTTCCCTCAGGAACGCGTGGCGATTTCGGCAGGACTGTTCCTTGAAGGCCTGCTCCGGGACGAGCATCGCAAGACCGGTTGGATGCGGGCCGAGGCTGCGGGTGACCCCGGGCCGTGGCGCCAACAGGCCATTCTCGGAAGGGCAAAATGGGACGCAGACGCCTTACGCGACATCGTGCGCAAATACGCGCTTGAAACGCTGGCCGACAACGAAGCGGTCCTCGTGATCGACGAGACGGGTTTCATCAAGCAAGGCAACACTTCGTGCGGAGTAGCGCGGCAGGTCGACGGCTCGACTGGCAAGATAGCCAACTGCCAGATCGGCGTGTTTGCGGCCTATGCATCCAGGCACGGGCATGCTTTCGTTGATCGCGCGCTGTATCTTCCGAGGGCCTGGACGGATGACCCTGCCCGCTTGGCGCGGACCCAGGTGCCTGCCGGCAAGACTTTCGCAACAAAGTCCCGCCTGGCACTGGATATGATCGCACGCACCGTCGCTGCCGACGTACCCTTAAGCTGGGTAGCCACTGACCGCATCTACGCTAGCGTCGACATCGAAATGACCCTGCGAGGCCGGTGCAAGGGCTATGTGCTCGCCGTCAACGCTAACCATCATTTCGCTTCCCGAAATCGCTTCTTCCCAGTAGGCGGCACGGCCGAAGATATCGCAGGGAATCTCGACCCCTCCCTCTGGCGGAGCTTGCCCCAAGGAGAGGCGCTCCAGGGCTCGGAATCATGGGCTTACTGCCCGTTCACTAACTTGGACGTCGCGGAATACGATAAAACGCGCTCCGGGCTCTGGACGCCAGGGCTCTTGATCCGACGCGATGCGAACCACGCTCTCTGCTACTTTTCAACCTGGTCTCCAGCGGGAACCGAGATCGAAACACTGGTCGCAGTGCAGCAATGTTGCAGGATTATCGAGGAAGGCCTTCGCACGGCGAAGAACGAACTGGGCCTCGACCATAACGAAACCCGCTCTTGGCACGGATGGCATCGCCACGTCTCGATGGTCATGCTCGCATTCGCGATGGTGTCGACCGTTCGTCACAAGGCAAGCCACGAGTCCCCGGGAGCGGTCGGAAGGCTCATGGGGACTAGTCACCGATTCGAACGCCTGCTGAGGACTCCCAGGAAGCCGAAACCGGGATCGCTCGGGGCCGTCGCCGCCCTCCCACGGCAAGATCAATCCAGTGAATGTCGCCGCAAGCCCTTCCCGCCGGTCGAAAAGCAATAGTAACGTGAGGTTCAAACCTGAAATTATCCGTGAAAAGGAGCCCTCAGCCGCCATTCGAATCGAGGCCGGAAGGCCGGATTCGCCTGGATCGGCAGAAATGAAGAGATGGTCATGCGACAAAATGCCGTAACCGGTGTGCCCCAGTTCACGATAACGACTTGGCCGAGGGCGACGCTACTAAACGCGCGCGGAGTCGGGTTTGTGACTTGGGCGACGTTCGGTCATCCTTTGGGAGCAAACCGTTTGGGGCTGGGATTCCAGTGAAACAGTCCAGAAAGTTCGAGAACTTCACTACAGCTGAGCTTAGCGTCGAGCCTTCCTTAGCTGAATCAAAAGCAACCACCGTGCACCGGACGAAAACGCACGTGCCTGCCTTTTCGAGCTCAAACACACTGAGAGCCTGCGAAGGCTGGGTCGCGAACCTGCCGTTTACCTCAGACAGCCTTCAGCAACACTGCTTGCTCGGTCTCGCGGCAGCGGTAGCTGTCGCGCGGCGAGTCCCACAGATAACCCACGAAATGGGTGATCTTGGCGCCCGAAGCCTTGTCGGTCTCAAGATCCTACGGTCCGAGCTCGAGGCAAGCGCCCAGATATGTGTTCATCGAGCGCGCCGTCGGAGGCCCGCCCTTGAGTGGTTTGGTGTCGAAAGCGACGCCCTGAGCATGGATGTCATGTGCACAGATTTCGCCGAGAACACCGTTGGAGACCTTGCCGAAGCTGGCGACGTCTGCCGCCGTGTTACCGGCGCTGCCGCCGGACGCCTCGAACGCCAGGCCAATGCGGCTGGCGGCGCGCTGGGTGTCGATGAGGTTCATCGCGCCCTTGATGATGCCGTTGGTCTCGAGGAATTCCTCGTCGCACTGGGTGATGATCTCGACAAGGGCATTGCCGATGCAAAGCACGTCATGATCCGGCATCAATGTCTCCGCCAAAAACCCAGCCGGCTTCTTGCCACGCCACGGGCGCGGGTCTAGCGATTCGTTGCGTTCTCGCTCACGAAAGATGCGGTCCATGGAGTTCTTTCGTTTCGGAATTTTGGTAATTGGTCGGAGCGAGGAAAGCAGGTCGATGGGAAGTTTCAAGGTCGAAGAGATGGACGGCACGAAGATCATCCGTAGCGTGCATGTCGAGGCACAAAGCCATGTTCACGCAGTGGTGAAAGCGATCCCGCGACCGCTCAAGCCTGGTCGAGTACGCGATAGGCCGTGGATACGCGTTACCGACTCTAATAGTATGTCCAGAGAGTTTTCCAGCGGAGACTAGACTGAGCCATGTTGCCCCCCTCGCTCATGAGCTTATTGATATTGTTCCTATTGTCCTGTGGAATGCTGACGCTTGGAGGAATGCGCGGTTACGATTTGTTCGATGATGGGAAATCTGGCCGAAGCGGGGACGAGACGTGTGTGTTCTGGATCGTCGTAACCGTCTTCGCGATAGGATTCGCCACTTGGTGGAGAGTGTAGTCTTCTCAGAACGTTGCAGTCATTGTACTTTTTCGGATGATATACCATCCCATTGGAGCAATATTCTGTGACCCGCTTGCCACCAAATGGAAAAGATGAGACGATAGGCAATGCGATTGGGGCAGACGGACCCTTTTTCTGGGCAGGCGTTTGGAGGGAAGAATGTATTTTCCGAGGTTTGTAGTTAGCGCGACAGTTGTATTAACAGTTCTTCTGATTTTGGCATATTATGTGACCGGATCGTCTTGGTACTCATTGATTTGGACTGCACTCGGCGCTTTGGTCCTGCAACTTGGATACTTTCTGGTTGTTGGTTTCCTCATTTTTCGCAGCGGCGCGGCCAAACTGGAACAATTATCTGCAAGAGACGAAGAACGCGTCAACCTATTTGACGGGACAGGATCGTTGTTCCATTAAATTGAAAATCCGATGTCACACCTTCATCTTGGGATCATGCGCTCAAGTTCCCTTCGATATCCGGGGGCTTCTCCACGATTGTTTAAATAAAAAGAAACTAAATCAAATGCTTACCTGAAATTGAGGTAGCCGGGGCAAAACCGGTGGCAGACGCGGCGTTATGACTCGGGTGTATCGGGTTGGGGTGGGTGGCGGTTTGGCGAGCGGCGTGGTTCCATTCGGCCATAGCGGAGCCACCAGATTCTCGAACGCTGACCCCTGCGGACCTGCTCGACGTGATCCTGCAGTTGCGGGCAGATGTCGCCGGGCTTCGCGCCGAGAATGCGGCTCTGAAGGATGAGATCCGGCGTCTGAAAGGTCTACCGCCGCGCCCGACGCTGAAGCCGGGATGGAGCAGTCGTCTAAGCGGAGCTCACCTGCGGCAACGGGTCCGATGGGGCGTGGCTGAATGCGGTCGGAACACGACGCATAGCGGGCGTGGCAGGCGTGATCGTCGCGGCTGCAGCGCTCAAGGATGTCTCTGCGTTTGCGCACAGCGCTGATAGCTGGACCTATCCACCGGCCTGCTGTCACGGCGACCCGGTGACCGGAGAGTGCGGTAAAATTCCCAGCATAACAGTAACACCGCGACCCTATGGCTATGAGATCATTTTGCGACCAGGCGACCATCGGAAAGTCACTCATCAGAATCGCTACTTCGTGCCATACGACGTGGTCATTCGGTCCGGCGACGACAATTTCCACATCTGCCTGCATCCGACCGAGGAACACGAAAACTGCTTCTTCGCACCTGCAAACGCGATGTAGGCTCCCTTACATCCCATCGATCGAACCTGTGCCCATTGGTGCGAAGAAGCATGTCCATCTGAATCTGTGAAAGGTCTCGAGCTTCACCCCACTGGTCCCCAAGCGGCTACTGATGTTATCACAGCCATTATACATCATAAGTCGGCGCTAATGTAGGCCGGAAGCGCTACACATATGACCCGGCGGTCCCGCACTCGATGGACGCCCCCTTCCCCAAGGTTACCAACCACGGCTGTAGCATTTGGCACATTTTTGTGCAGCCGCGAAAAGCTAAGATCGCGACGACGCGTGGTGTTGACGCGCCCATAATTATCGTACAAACCGAATTAAATCGGTTCAGCCGCCTACGCGGCAAAGCTCTGCCCAACCACTTCGGGGACCATGGACGATCGCGCAAAAGGGATCAGGAAAGGCAAGGCCGCAGTTGAGGCCAACGACGTCAAAGCCGACCTGATCGCCGTCGTTGTGGCAATGAACGGTGGTGGACCTTGCGTTCTCACCGTTGGAGAGGAAGCCGCGCTGCCCTCGGGACCGTTCGAGCTTGCTCATCGTTCGCTGCAGTCGGGCCTTAGGGGATGGGTGGAACAACAGACCGGCCAACCGCTGGGCTATATCGAACAGCTCTACACCTTCGCCGATCGCGACCGGATCGGCGGCGAACAGCGCGTGATTTCGATCAGCTACCTCGCGCTCACGCACCAAGACGAAGCTGGCGGCTCGGCCGGGCGCCACTGGGGAAGCTGGTACGACTATTTCCCGTGGGAGGATCACCGCTCCGGCACACCGGCGGTCGTCCTGGACGAATTGCGGCCGCGCCTCATTGAATGGGCCGATGGCGCTGAGGACGGAGCGATACGCCTCGACCGGCGACGGCGGGCGGCGATCGCCTTTGGGTTCGATGGCCGGTCATGGAATGAAGAGTTTGTGCTGGAGCGCTATGAGCTGCTCTACGAAGCCGCCCTGGTGGAGGAAGCAATACGCGGCGGACATTCCGCGGCGCCCACCTCGGTGTCGGGCAGATCGATGATCGCCGATCATCGCCGCATCCTGGCGACGGGCATTGCGCGGCTGCGCTCCAAGATCAAATACCGGCCCGTCGTGTTCGAGCTGATGCCGCCGGTCTTCACGCTTTTGCAGCTACAGCGCACGGTGGAGGCACTCGCAGGCAGGCTCGTCCGTAAGCCGAACTTTCGCCGGCTGATCGAGCAGCAGGAGCTGGTGGAGGAGACCGGTGAGACGACCGCCGAAACCGGCGGCCGGCCGGCGCAACTTTATCGCTTCCGCCACGCCGTCCTCGATGAGAGACCTGTAGCCGGGACAAAATTGCCGCTC
The DNA here is from genome assembly GCF_040537815.1 of Mesorhizobium shangrilense. Classification (NCBI taxonomy): domain Bacteria; kingdom Pseudomonadati; phylum Pseudomonadota; class Alphaproteobacteria; order Hyphomicrobiales; family Phyllobacteriaceae; genus Mesorhizobium; species Mesorhizobium shangrilense. The sequence goes on along the minus strand of NZ_JBEWSZ010000016.1, from coordinate 29,810 downwards.
CCGCGGGCTTGACCGCTTATACTCCCCACGAATATATACGCGTTATATTCAGCTGGGATATAACCGGAGGGCTCGATGAGCACCATGCTGCTTTCGGGCGCGTCCCTGTACGACCGCGTCAGGCGCGTGATCCCGCCAGCCGAATGGCTGACGTTCGCTGACGATATCGACGCCATCCTTGAGCTGAAACGGAAGCGCAACGCCGTCATCCTGGCGCATAACTATCAGACGCCGGAGATTTTCCATTGCGTCGCCGACATCGTCGGCGACAGCCTGGCGCTGGCCCGCAAGGCGATGTCAACTGAAGCGGATGTCATTGTGCTCGCCGGCGTGCATTTCATGGCCGAAACAGCGAAGCTGCTCAATCCGCAAAAGACGGTGCTCATTCCCGATCTGCGCGCAGGCTGCTCCCTGGCGGACTCCATTACCGCCGAAGATATCCACCTGCTTAGACAACGCTATCCCGGCGTGCCCGTCGTCACCTACGTCAACACATCGGCCGAGGTGAAGGCCGAGTCCGACATCTGCTGCACGTCGGGTAATGCGAAGGCCGTCGTCGAATCGCTGGGCGTTCCCCAGGTCATCATGCTGCCAGATGAATATCTGGCCCAGAACATCGCCGCCCAAACCGACGTTCAGATCATCGCCTGGAAGGGACATTGCGAGGTTCACGAGCGCTTCACGCGTGCCGACATCCGCCAGTTGCGCGAGGATCATCCCGGTGTGATCGTGCTGGCGCATCCCGAGTGCCCGCCTGAAGTAGTCGCCGAAGCTGACTTCTCCGGTTCTACTGCCGCCATGTCCGACTATGTCGAACGGCAAAAGCCGCCACGCGTCGTCCTGATGACGGAGTGCTCGATGAGCGACAATGTCGCGGTGGACCATCCCGATGTGGAGTTCATACGGCCGTGTAATCTGTGCCCGCATATGAAGCGCATCACGCTGGCCAACATCCGCGCAGCGCTCGAGCAGAACCGGCATGTCGTCACCGTCGAGCCCGCGATCGCCCAGCGCGCGCGGCTTGCCGTCGAGCGGATGCTCGCCGTATGAGACACCCTAAGGTGCACCAGTGAGCGCGGATGTCCGCAGCTTCTTTGGCCGGCCTATTATCATAGGCGGCGGAATTGCCGGATTATTGACTGCGCTTCATCTGGCGGCAGAACCCGTGCTTATTTTGTCTAGGACGCCGCTCGGGTCCGAGGCATCGAGCGCGTGGGCACAGGGCGGACTGGCTGCCAGCTTTGGCGTTGACGACGATCCGGTACTGCATCTCGCCGACACGCTCGCTGCCGGTGATGGACTGTGCGACGCAGAAATCGCAAGCTGCATCCTCAATGCAGCTCCTGACGCGATTGAAGCCCTGGCGAACCTTGGGGCCCGCTTCGATCGGACGCCTGAAGGAGCACTGCTGCTGGGATTGGAGGCCGCCCACGGCCGCCGACGCATCGTCCATGCCGGCGGCGACGGCAGCGGACAGGAAATCATGCGCGCCCTAGTCGAAGCCGTACGTTCTCATCCGTCCATTGTGGTCGTCGAGGGTGTGGAGGCGCGGCGGCTGGCGGTGGAGGACAATACGGTCAGAGGCGTTTGGGCAAGCTGTTCGATGAGTCCTGTGTTCCTGGGTACGGGACGGGTCGTCCTCGCGACCGGCGGAATTGGCGGATTGTTCCTCGACAGCACCAACCCGTTGGGCAGTTGCGGACAGGGCCTGGCGCTTGCGGCGCGCGCCGGTGCTGTCCTTGCCGATCTGGAATTCATCCAGTTTCACCCGACCGCGCTCGACGGGCCGGACCGCCCGATGCCGCTGATCAGCGAAGCGGTTCGCGGCGAAGGCGCGACGATCGTCGACGAGACAGGCCGACGTTTCCTCGAAGATTTGCAGGACGCGGAACTGGCGCCGCGCGACGTTGTGGCGCGCGCCATCTGGACGCATCTTGCGAACGGCCACCGGGTCTTTCTCGACGGACGACAAAAGCCGGGCGCGGCATTCGCACGGCAGTTTCCGACGATCGCATCAACCTGCCGTAGCGCCGGCATCGACCCGGCCCGCGACCTCATTCCCATACGGCCGGCCCAGCACTATCACATGGGCGGCATCGCGGTGGACCGGGACGGTCGTACCTCCGTTGCCGGACTGTGGGCCTGCGGCGAAGTCGCCTCGACCGGGCTGCACGGCGCCAACAGGCTGGCCAGCAACTCGCTGACCGAGGCGGTCGTGTGCGCGCGCTGGGTCGCCGAAAGCGTAGCGGGATCTCCGATTGGTCGCAGAACACGATCAACGGCACGGGAAATTCCCGCTCCCGATCCACTTCCCTCGCGCTCTCTCCTCTCACGCACCCTTGGCGTGAAACGAGATGGCGAGATCTTGCGCGAGGCCGTGAGCGCATTGCTTCCGCTCGCCAAACGTCACGATGCGGCGTCTGATCCCGCAGCAGTTGGACTGATGATCGCGGTTGCCGCCTTGCGGCGCGAAGAAAGCCGCGGCGCTCACTACCGCACGGACTTTCCCGATCGTGCTGCCATCGCCCGCCGTTCCGAATTCACCCTCGATGAAGCCTTAGCGACAGCTCGGGAATTCGCATGTTCGTCAACGCTTGAAGAGGTCTAGCAATGAACCTCTCGCCGCTTCCAGCAATCATGCTTGAGCCTCTGGTGCGGGCAGCCCTTGTCGAAGATCTCGGCCGGGCGGGTGATCTGACGACCGACGCCATCGTGCCGAAGAATCATCGTACGACGACCGTGCTGGTTGCGCGGCAGACCGGGGTTGTCGCCGGGCTCGATCTGGCGATGCTCGCCTTCCGGCTCATCGACCCGAGCGTCGAATTGACCGTGGAGCGGGCAGACGGGAGCGAAGTGGCGCAAGGAGAGGTCATTGCAACGGTGGGCGGTCCCGCCCGGGCCATTCTCACCGCGGAACGAACAGCGCTCAATTTCCTCTGCCATCTAAGCGGCATTGCCACGACGACAGCTTCGATCGTCAATGCAATCCGCGGTCACGGCGCAAAAATCATCTGCACCCGCAAGACGACGCCCGGCTTGCGCGCAGTCGAAAAATACGCCGTGCGCGCCGGAGGCGGCGCCAATCACCGCTTCGGCCTCGACGACGCCATCCTGATCAAGGACAACCACATCGCCATCGCCGGCGGGATCCGCCCGGCGATCAAGAGCGTGCGGGCAAGTGCAGGTCATCTGGTCAAAATCGAAGTCGAGGTCGATACGCTGACGCAACTGGAAGAGGCGCTGGCGCTGGCCCCCGACGCTATTCTGCTCGATAACATGTCGGTTGAGGAATTGCGCCAGGCGGTGTCGATGGTGGCCGGTCGAGCCATCACCGAAGCATCGGGCCGGATCACGGCCGCGACGGCGCCAGCCATCGCGGCGACCGGTGTCGATCTGATTTCCATCGGCTGGCTGACCCACAGCGCGCCGATCCTTGACATCGGACTGGATTATCAAGGGCTGTGACCAGCGATGGTCATCGGACTGGACGCGCCGAGAGGAAAAGGATGAACATGCACGCCACCGACCCGGCCCATAACATCTCACAGGCGCAATCCAACGATGACGGGATGTGGACCCTGGAGAAGGCCCGGGCTGTTCACGATGCACCTTTCAACAATCTGCTCTTCCTGGCGCAAACCGTTCACCGGCAGAATTTCGAACCCAACAAGGTCCAGCTCAGCCGACTTCTCAGCATCAAGACAGGTGGATGTCCGGAGGATTGCGGCTATTGCAGCCAGTCGGCGCATCACGAAACCGGCCTGAAGGCGTCCAAGCTGATAGAGGTCAGGCGCGTCATCGCCGAGGCGACCAAGGCGCGTGATGCGGGCGCCACCCGATATTGCATGGGTGCCGCGTGGCGAAACCCCAAGACGCGCGACATGGATGCGGTGGTGGCGATGGTCGAAGGCGTCAAGGCGCTCGGCATGGAAACCTGCATGACACTCGGCATGCTCGATCTCGAGCAGACCGCTCGGCTGAAACAGGCGGGTCTCGACTATTACAACCACAACATCGATACGTCGGAACGCTACTACAGCGAGATCATCGGCACGCGCAGTTTTGCTGACCGGCTCGAAACGCTCGAGCTCGTCCGCCAATCCGGCATCAAGGTCTGCTGCGGTGGTATTGTCGGCATGGGCGAAGAGCCGGTGGACCGGATCGACATGCTGGTGACGCTGGCCAATCTGCCGGAACATCCCGAAAGCGTTCCGATCAACATGCTGATCCCGATCGCCGGCACCCCGCTTGCCGAGGCCAAGCCGATCGAGCCGATCGAATTCGTGCGCGTGATCGCGCTGGCGCGCATCATGATGCCGAAATCGCATGTCCGACTTTCGGCCGGCCGCATCGCCATGACAGATGAAATGCAGGCGCTGTGCTTCTTTGCCGGCGCCAACTCGATCTTCGTCGGCGACACGCTGCTGACGGCGAACAATCCCGGCGAAGACAAGGATAGCCTCCTGTTCCGCCGCCTTGGCATCGAGCCGATGGAACTTGAGGCGCAATGAACGGGGCACCACTTGCCCGCTACGACGCGACCTTGCAGGGACTGGCGCGCAAGGACCGGTTGCGGACACTGTCGCCGCGCGCCGGCCTCGATTTCTCGTCGAACGACTATCTCGGGCTTGCCCCCTCGAGGAGGCTTGGCGATGCGGTAGCGGCGGCGATCGCGCGGGGCACACCGGTTGGCGCCACCGGGTCGCGGCTGTTGCGCGGCAATGCACCGGAACATGAGCAACTGGAGGCGGACGCGGCGACGTTCTTTGGCGCCGAACGCGCACTGTTCTTCGGCAGCGGCTACATCGCCAACTTCGCACTCCTGACCGCCCTGCCGCAGAAGGGCGACCTGCTGGTCCTCGACGAGCTCGCCCATGCCAGCATGCACGAGGGCGCCCAGGCCGGCCGCGCGCAGTTCGTGCTGGCCGCGCACAACGACATCAATGCCATCGAGGATGCGATCACGCGCTGGCGCGCCGAAGGCGGCACGGGGCGCGTCTGGATCGCGGTCGAAAGCCTCTACAGCATGGATGGCGACCGCGCGCCGATGAAGGGCCTGGTTGCGCTTGCCGACCGGCACGAGGCATTCCTCGTCGTCGACGAGGCGCATGCCACCGACGTCTGGGGACCGGACGGCCGGGGACTGGCCGCCGCATTCGAGGGCCGCGACAACACCATTGCGCTCCATACCTGCGGCAAGGCGCTCGGCGCGTCTGGCGCACTGGTCACCGGACCGGGAACGCTGTGCGATTATCTCGTCAACCGTTGCCGGCCATTCATATACGCTACCGCGCCATCGCCGCTGATGGCGGTCGCGGCGCGCGAAGCGCTCGCCATACTGTCCGACGAGCCGCTGCGCCGCGTTCAGCTGCATGAGCGCATCGCCTTGGCGGGCCGTCAATTGGCCGAGCGCTGCGGCGTTCTACCGAGCGGCTCGCAGATCCAGCCAGTTGTGATCGGCGACGTCAGGCGCACCATGGCGGTGGCGGCGGCACTGCAGGCGCGCGGCTTCGACATACGCGGCATTCGTCCGCCGACTGTGCCCGAGGGCACGTCGCGTCTGCGCATTTCGCTGACGCTGAATGTCGACGAAGCCGACATTTCGGCGATGGTCGAGGCACTTGCCGAGGTGCTAGGCTCGGCATGACCAAACGCATCGTCATCACCGGAACCGACACCGGAATTGGCAAGACCGTGTTTTCGGCTGGGCTCGTCGGCCTGCTCGATGGCTTCTACTGGAAACCGGTTCAATCAGGTCTCGACGACGAGACCGACAGCGAGGCGGTTGCGCGGCTTGCCGGCCTGCCGCCAGGGCGCGTGCTGCCGGAAGTCTACCGCTTGAGCAAGCCGCTGTCGCCGCATCGTTCGGCTGAGATCGACGGCGTCGCGATCGAGGCGGCAAGGCTCTCGCTTCCAGTCTTGCCGGGTCCGCTCGTCATCGAAGGCGCCGGCGGCCTGATGGTGCCGCTCAACCGGCAGACAAAGTTCATCGACATATTCGCGCAGTGGCGGCTGCCGATCATTCTGTGCGCCCGCACGGCGCTGGGCACAATCAACCACACGCTCCTTTCAATCGAGGCGCTGCGGGCCCGCTCCATCCCGATCATCGGCCTCGCCTTCATTGGCGAGGAGGTGGCCGACACGCAAAAGACCATCGTGGAATTCAGCGGGGTGCCACAGCTCGGCAGGCTGCCGCTGCTCGATCCGCTGACGAGCGAAACGCTGAGAGAAGCGATGGTTGCCGGCTTTGACCTTGCCTCGATTGCCGGAGGCGAATGATGTCGCAGTCTCAAGTCTGGCATCCGTTCACGCAGCACGCGCTTGAGCCGGCGATCCCAGAAATCGTCCTGACGGAAGGCGCCTATCTCCACAAGGCGGACGGCACGCGCATCCTGGACGCCATCTCTTCCTGGTGGGTCGTCACCCATGGCCACCGGCATCCCCGCATCATGAAGGCCATCGAGAAGACCGCATCGAGCCTCGACCAGATCATCTTCGCAGGCTTCACGCACGAGCCGGCCGAACGCCTGGCCAGAGCGCTCGTCGGTCTCGCTCCCTCCGGACTAGACTGGGTGTTTTATTCCGACAGCGGCTCGACCTCGGTCGAAGTCGCGCTGAAGATGGCGCTCGGCTATTTCCGCAACATCGGCGCGCCGCGCTCGCGCATCGTCGTTATGGAGCACAGCTATCATGGCGACACGATCGGCACGATGAGCGTCGGCGCCCGCGGCGTGTTCAACGCTGCCTACGAACCGCTGCTGTTCGAGGTCGACACCATCCCCTTCCCGGCCGCGGGGCGAGAGCAGGAGACGCTGGATCGATTCGAGGCAGTCTCCCGTGACCGACACGCCGCCGCGCTGATCGTCGAGCCGCTGGTGCTTGGCGCCGGCGGCATGCTGATGTATCCGGCCTGGGTTCTGGCCGAATTGAAGAAGATCGCCGAGACCTCCGGCACGCTGCTGATCGCCGACGAAGTGATGACCGGCTGGGGGCGCACCGGAACCATGTTCGCCTGCGAGCAGGCATCCATCTCTCCGGATATCCTGTGCACCTCGAAAGGGCTGACGGGCGGCGTGATCCCGCTGGCCGCCACGCTCGCCACCGATGCCATCTTCCAGGCCCATTATTCCGAGGACAGGAAGAAGACGTTTTTCCACTCGAGTTCCTACACCGCCAATCCGATCGCCTGTGCGGCCGCACTCGCCAATGTCGAGATCTGGCACGACGAACCGGTGGCCGAGCGGATCGCGGCCCTGAGCGCGAGGCAGGCCGCCGGGCTTCAACGCTTTCGCGACAACCCTCGCTTCACCGACAGCCGGGCGACCGGGACGATCACGGCTCTCGACCTGCGTACAGGCTCCGCCGGCTATCTGGCCGACATCGGGCCGAAACTGCGCGCATTCTTCCTCGAGCGCGGACTGCTCGTGCGTCCGCTCGGCAATGTCCTCTATCTTCTGCCGCCCTATTGCATCACCGGCGACGAGCTCGACGGGCTCTATGACGCCATCGAGGAGGCCGGCGAGCGTTTCGGCGCCAAGCCGTGAGCAGGTCGTCGCGCCTTCTCGGGTTTGGTCATCATGCGCCCGCGCGCAAGGTCGAGAACCCGGAGATCGAAAACAGTCTCGGGCTAGAGCCCGGCTGGATCGAGCGGCGCACCGGAATTCGTTCGCGCTTCTGGGCAACGGACGAAGACACGCTGTCGGGCCTTGCCGCGCAGGCCGGCGACATGGCGCTGGCGAATGCCGGCATCGCCCGGGGCGACATTGGTCTTTTGTTGCTTGCCACCTCGACACCCGACCATCTGCTTCCGCCCAGTGCACCCCTGGTCGCGCACAAGCTCAGCCTTGGCCGCGCAGGTGCGGTCGACCTCGCTGGTGCCTGCGCCGGCTTCATCTATGCGCTGATGTTCGCCGATGGATTCACCCGCCTGCACGGCAAACCAGCGCTGGTCATCGCCGCCAACATCCTCAGCCGCCGCATCAACCCAGCCGAGCGCGCAAGCTCGGTCCTTTTCGCCGATGCCGCGGGTGCCCTGGTGATTGGTCCGTGCGAGGACCCGGAGCGGGGCATCCTCGGCGCCTCGGTGGATTCGGACGGCTCACGCTACGGGCTGATCCAGATTCCGGCGGGCGGTAGCAACATGCCGTTCCACGGCGGCCTCGACCTCGGGGAAACCCGGATGACGATCGCTGATGGCCGCGAAGTGTTCGCCAGGGCCGTGGACATGATGACTGCATGTTCAAAGGACGCGCTCGCCGCGGCCCAATTGCAGCCGCAGGACATCGATCGGTTCGTGCCGCACCAGGCCAATGCCCGCATTTTCGATGCGGTCGGACGAAACCTTGGCATAGCGGATCAAGCCATCGTCAAGACGATCGCCGACTACGGCAACTCTTCAGCCGCGACGATCCCGCTCTCGCTCTCGCTGGCCCATCAGACCGAGCCGTTTCGACCAGGTGAGAAAATCCTTCTGGCAGCAGCGGGCGCCGGTCTCAGCGGCGGTGCCCTCGCCGTCGGAATTTAGCGAGGCGACCCGGCTGCCAAGATTGACCTTGTGAATAGGGACAACAGAACCAATGCGAAAACTCGTCGCCGGCAAGCTGCACGGCATCTACGTCACCGAAGCGAACCTCAACTACCACGGTTCGATAACGCTGGACCCTGACCACTGCGAAGCAGCTGGAATCCTGCCGATGGAATTCGTGGACATATGGAACAAGAATTCCGGTGCGCGGATTTCGACCTATGTCATTCTGGGCGAGCGCGGGTCACGATGCTGCATCCTCAATGGTGCTGCCGCTCGCACCTGCCAGCCCGACGACCAGATCATCGTCTGCAACTCCATCTACCTGGACGAAGCGCATATCACCTCGCTAAAACCGCGGATCGTAACGTTCGACCAGGACAATCACATACTCGACCGCCTGAGCTACTCCGTCGATCTTGACGCAGAAGGCCGTTACAGTTTCTCCATCCTTGACGAGGCGAATGAGGCGTTGGCCATTCCTGCCCTGGTCTCCGGGGCTTGACTCCCGCCGCACATCTGAGAGGGCCTCTCCTCCCCGTTGCAATTCGCCCAGCGCTGAAGAGAGGACCTAAGCCTCACGCATCAATGACACTCCAGCTTTGAGGAGAGCCTCGTCGCGCCTTTCGCAAAAGGGGGCTTTCGTGAGATCGCGCAATGTCCGCATCTCCGCGGTTGAGCCAACAGCCACGCGGCTCCAGTCTGAGTCAGTTGCGGTGGCGGCTTGCAAATTCTTACTGCCTTTTCCGGCACCGCGGCCGGGTCCTTGACGACCTGGCTTTTCATGATCTTGGCCGCCGTGTCGATCAAGCAGGTCACATGGCTAGCCTGAGAGCCGCAAGCAGCATTGAAATAGACGTTCGGGAATATGCTTCTTCCGGTGGCGCCAAGGCTCACCAGCCATCCAAGGTCTCCCCAAATCCGGTGCTGACATCAGCGCTCGTCAATCGGTGGCTTGCTAGCAAGGCCGAGCCTGGCCCGTTGGTCATCGGCGAAATTCTCGGCGGGACACTGTGTCGTGAACCGATGAATCGTCAGTTTGCCGTCCTCAATAATATGAACGGCCCATCCCCCACCGCAACGCTTGACGCGCACGTCATTAGGTTCGCCAGCCACCATTGCTGCCCCTCATTTTCGTCGCCCTGGACCGAGAATGGAAGTCGTTCCCCGCACAGCGAAAAACACGAGAGCTTACGTAGCGTCAAGCGCGGATTTTCTGATCGCTGATCGTTTGTAAATTTAACCACGGCGGCAATTTAGGCGCCGAACGCCCGGGTGCGCGGCATCCTGCACTCGGATCGATTTAGATGCCCAAATTTTGCATGTTAATGCGGCCTTAATTATCCGCAGCTAATGTGAGTGGGAACGCGTATTCAGTTCGAGTAGCTCTGCAGAAAGCCCGCCGCTCTTGCCCCCAAGAGTGGCGGGTTTTTCGGCTGTGAAAACGCTGGCGCGTGCTTTCAGTCAATCTAATCGCTGCGCCGCAAACAGGTCGCGACTGGTGGGCAGCAGGACATCGTCGGCAAGCCGTGGTTTGCAGCAGCGCGTCACGATCGCCCCACTCGTTTTGTCAAGCCGTCATGCAGAGCAACGGTTCAAGCCGGACTGAATCCGGCGAGCATCGTTCGATGTCCGACCATCCTTCTGCAATGTCTCGAGAATGGCGATATCGATCCTGTCGAGCGGCATTTTTCGCGATTCCTGCGACAACATGGCAATTTCGCGCAACGATTATCGAATCTCGCCCTCCTGCGCAAGCGCATTCGCAAACACTTGCGCAACGATTCGTGGTTCACTGAGCCTAGACAGGGAACGCGCCCTCAAAGGGCCGGATCAGGATATAAAAAGATGCGCGTCGGCTGCCCCAAGGAAATCAAGAACCATGAGTATCGCGTCGGCCTCACGCCAGGCTCGGTCCGCGAATATGTCGCGCACGGCCACGAAGTGCTGGTCGAGGCAGGCGCCGGTGCCGGCATCGGTGCTGATGACAACGCGTATCGCGCCGCCGGCGCCACCATCGCCAAGACCGCCGCCGACGTGTTTGCCAAGTCCGACATGATCGTGAAGGTCAAGGAGCCGCAGCCCAACGAATGGGTGCAGCTGCGCGATGGCCAGATCCTCTACACCTATCTGCATCTCGCTCCGGATCCGGAACAGACCAAGGGCCTGCTCGCTTCCGGCGTGACCGCAATCGCCTACGAAACCGTCACCGACGATCGCGGCGGCTTGCCGCTGCTGGCGCCGATGTCGGAAGTCGCCGGCCGCCTGTCGATCCAGGCCGGCGCCACGGCGCTGCAGAAGGCCAATGGCGGCCGCGGCGTGCTGCTCGGCGGCGTGCCCGGCGTGCTGCCCGGTAAGGTCACCGTGCTCGGCGGCGGCGTCGTTGGCTTGCATGCCGCCAGAATGGCGGCCGGCCTTGGCGCCGACGTCACCATCATCGACCGCTCGATCCCGCGCCTGCGCCAGCTCGACGACCTCTTCGCCGGCCGCGTGCACACCCGCTACTCCACAGTCGAGGCGCTCGAGGAAGAGTGCTTTTCGGCCGACATCATCGTCGGCGCCGTGCTGATCCCGGGTGCTGCCGCGCCGAAACTCGTCTCGCGCGAAATGCTGTCCGGCATGAAGAAGGGCTCGGTGCTGGTCGACGTCGCCATCGACCAAGGGGGCTGCTTCGAAACCTCGCATGCCACCACCCATGCCGAGCCAACTTACGAGGTCGACGGCGTCATCCACTACTGCGTCGCCAACATGCCGGGCGCAGTGCCGGTCACCTCGGCGCATGCGCTCAACAACGCAACGCTTCACCACGGCCTGCAGCTCGCCGACAAAGGCCTAAAGGCGCTGGTCGACGACCACCACCTGCGCAACGGCCTCAATGTCTACAACGGCAAGATCACCAACCGAGCGGTCGCCGAGGCACTCGGCTACGAACTGGTTGAGCCGAAAGCCGTTCTCGCGGCCTGATTTCACCAAAAAAAGTTTCCTCCCGTCTCGCCCGCCGGTTCGTTCCGGCGGGCTTTTTTTGGCGACGATCGGCAGAGGCGTCTCCCCTCCCCTTTTCGTCAATGTCGCGGTGCAGCTCGTCGGGGCGAAACGCTGGTCGACGATGAAGCTGAACGCGTCCGAACCTGGACATCGCCAGCCGAAATCGCTCGCTTCCTGGTGCGACTGAGGAGCACCCCGGAAGCACGAGCATTCGCCTCTGGCTGTTCGGTGCAATCGTCCCGGTCTCGACCAGACTGTTACTGTGGAACCGATAGGACCTGTCCCGCCGCCTCTTCGGTGGCCAGACAATGTCTCGCGGCGACGAACACACGGACTATCTGTCTCTTCAACGCAGGAGCATTCCGGTGGGTCTAACCCTCTCTGTCAAAGGCCCTTTGCAAAAGACACGCGTGGGGGAGTAGATGTCCAACCGCCGTCCAGGCCAAGAGCCTTTAAAGTAATGGGAGTGCCGTCGGAGAGGGGACCACCATCTGCCCTACCCGCCGAATTACGCAACGGCAAGTGGGACAGCGCTACCAATAAATTAATGCATGAAAAAACCCGCCCATTGCTGGAGCGGGTTCTTGCCTGACATGCGTCGCGCAACCAGCGGTTCGCGGCGGCGGTAAGGCAATCCAGTCACACCGCTCGCCGAACCGCCATCACGGGCTGCCATCAAGGCCCCGCGTCGCGCGCCGCCAGGCTTCGTGCAAGAGAAAAGGCCGCCCGGCCGAAAGCCGAGCGGGCCGCGTCGGGGGACGCCAGTTACTTGCAGTCCTTCAACAGCTTCAGTGCCTTTTCGGCATTGGCCTGGGAATCGTAGGCCTTGGTTCCCGCATCGGTCACCTTCTTGCCGTCCGGCTTCGTGGTGACCACGGAGCATTTCTTGGTTGTGGCGTCCTTTCCAACCCAATACTGGGTGGCGGCAAACGCCGGCATGCTGACGAGCGCGACAACCGAAGCTGTAACCAGAACCTTGCGAATCATAGTGTCCTCCTAAATTAAGCAAGAGCTAATTTCCTTGCGCCGACACAGCTATCCTCGCCATGGTGACCAATCCGTGACGTTCACATAGATCACGAGTATTTGATCGGCTGATCGCGTTCCCTGGCGTACCAAGCGAGCCGCAATCCGACGCGCGCGAGCCAACCACAAGTGACGTAACGTAAAGACTCAGCTAGGTTTGGGTGTGCGGCGGAGCTCTATCCCGCCGTTTGGCCGGCGCCATCAGGCAACTCCCCCTGCTTGGCGCCGGCCATTTTTTTATGGCTTGACCGCATCCGATGCGTGCAGCCTGGGCCCGCGTCGTATCTCACCACAGAGCCCGGTTGCGAGGTGTCAGGACAGGGAGCAAGTGCCGCTCGCGCTTGAGCTGCGCAACCCTGACTTTACCGCCTTCTGTAGCCTGTGCCTGCCATCGGCCCACGCGAAAGCCTCCTCGAGCCTGTCGATGCCCCAGAAGGTCTCGCCGTCCACGACGAAAGCCGGAGAGCCGAAGAAGATGCCGTAGCCGCGCGCCGCATCGGTCTGTGCCTTGAGCCGCTCATGAGCGGACGGCGCGTTGGCTGCGGCGATTGCGGCGTCCACATCTTGGCTGAGCGGGGGGCAGCACATGCTCGAAATGGGCGCGATCGCCCAGCGCCATTCCCTCCAAATACCAAGCCTTGAAGCTCGCCAACGTATAGGCCTCGCACCAGCCCCTTCCGCCGCCACCATAGAAACCCGGTTGGCGAGAAGCCCGGCATCCGTCGGCCAGACCGGCGCCTTGACGAAGGGCACACCATGGGTCGCCGCCCGGCGCGCCACATGTAGGAGACCTTCGCCACCTGCGTGCGGAGCGCTATATTGTTTTCGGCCATCACGGTGCGGACATTGAAAGGCCGCCAGCGCACGGCAACGCCCGCCTCGTTCGCGGTCGCTCCGATGCGCATCACGGAAAGATAGGCATAGCCGCTGCCAAGAAGTAAAAGAAATCGAACTGCCTCACATCGCCCTCGTTGGCTCGCCTCGGCAGTCGAAGCAAGCTGGAACTATAGCAAGAGATGCGGCGCAAATCCATCAAGGGGGCAGTCCAATTGGCGGCCGCCCTGCCCATCCTGCGGCGGTAGGGTGATTGTCATCGAGACCTTTGAGCGCGGTGGCCGGGTGCTGGGATGACGTCGAGCCGCTGGGAAACGTCCCCACCGATCTTCGCCATTTCACTTCGCGCGAGGCCAGGGTCACCGACACTGCCTCAAGGAAAACGTTATCAAGTGGGTTCGTTGCCGCACCTAAAACGTTACCCGTGAAGGCGAATGCCGCCACGATGCTCTCACCACCAAGGAGGCATCATGAAGACGAAGATGACCCGTGCTGTGCGCATGGAACTCGCCAATGTGGTCAGGGGTCGTAATGCGGCCGCAGCGAACAGTGCGACGACGAGATACGCCACAATATCCTGTCGATGAGCGCCGCTACAATCGAAGAGCTTTGCTCTGGACCCCCAGGGATCAGCGAGCCCGAAGTCCGGGTCAGCCTACGCTTGCACGCTGGACATTGCGCCATCACGCGAAAAGCCCGCCGCGCCTTTCGGCGCGGCGGGCCGTCCTCCTTCGAAGCTGGAGTGTCAGCAGCTCCAGGAGGTTTTAGACCCTCTCTTCAGCGCCGAGCGAGTTGCAGGCAAAGTTGACGCAAGTCGCTATCATACGTGCCTTCGTTGTTGATGACCTCGACGCAGCGCTTCTTCATCCGCGCCAACTGGCCGCTCGACAGGTTGGCAGCGATGCCGGGCAGATTGGGGTTGCTGGGAATCCCGATGGTCGTTGGAGTGGTCCCGACGCCAACGCCGACACCCAGACCGGTCCCGGTCCCGACCGCGACGGTGGCGTTGTCGGTCCCGAGAGTTACATTGGCAACCCCGCTTGTTCCGCCGACAGCAGGCGTCACGCCGGAGCTGCCGATTGAGGCAGTTGCGTTGGCGCTATTGGTGCCGATCGAGGCATTGGCACTACCGTTTGCTGGTGTACCGGAACTGCCGACGTTGGCGCTAGCGCTTCCGCCACCGACGGATACTCCGCCGACGCCGCCTACACTAATTCCAGCTGCATTGGCTGGCATGCAAAGAATTGCGAGAACAGCTCCGCTCGCAAGGCTGCCAGCCAAACGTTTAAACATTTCTGTCATTTGAGGCCTCCCTTAAAATTGCGGTACTTGCAAATTCCAAGCACTGCTATCCTGACAACGATGAAGACGAGCCACAGGTTTCATCAGAAAACAATTTTGACTACAACGTGGATGATCATTCCAAAAATCGGATCGACCAAATATAATAAAAGTTTAATTCATCATTTTTTGTAGAGAATGAATGTTCCCACCGGCGATGGGGAGACGAAAGGCAATGGCGCTAGATTGTTGCTGGGCTGCTAAAGGAACACGATCTCTGGGATGGTTCTGGAAATAACTGCTCGGGAAGGCCAAAGTGCAGTTGGCGTGGCAGGTCGCCAGTTCGGATTTAGTGCGCGACGCGAACCGCGCACGTGCCCATTAAGAATCCATACCCGATTTGCTCGAAATTTGCGTACCGGTTGAACTACCTCATCGTGCCACATCTCAGCGGACATCCGGACTGGATGTCAGAAACACGTCACTCACGACACGCGGGGCAGGGTCAAGGGCTGCCCCAAAGCCCACTCCTCAAACTCCCTTCCCGCCCGCGGGTCTTGCTCGGCGTTTATACCCGGCGAGCTCGATTTCGATGCGGTGGTGGTTTTGCTGACCGTTGTCCACAAGGCGAAGCGCGCAGCAGATGAGCTTGCGGCGGGTGCACAACGCGCCCGAACCGCATGCGACGAGAACAGCGATCTTCGATGTTGTCTAAGAGGAGCATCCCCAGGACGGCAAACCGATGTTCGAGGTGCTACGTCGGTTCTATGTAGCCGGTGGTCGGCACGAGATTTCGCACCGATGGCGGCTTCGTGACGTCACCGTTTTTCCTGTGCTTCAGCATGATTGCGATACTCGGCCGTCCTCCGCGGGTCTCGCCCGGTCACACTGCTCGTCGATATGTCCAGAGCTGTGCGGGCGGGATGTTGCGGACGACGAAATCATAGTGAGACACGACGTAGCGGTCGGGCATTTTGATCACCGGCGACAAGGGCCCGTAGGTGATTTGAATCACAGGTCGCCCAGCAGGAATGCGGGCCAGCAAATCCTCGAGCAAGGCAATGCGCTGTTCCATCGGAAAGCTCAACATCGGCACCGCACTTATGACACAGTCGAATTGCTCCCCGCTCCGCTCGGCAAGCACTTCCCCCAGCGCGAACGCATCGCCCAATCGAAAATCCACGCCTGGAAAGCCTCGCGTCAAGCGATGATAGAAATCTTTCGAATATTCGACCGAAATCAGCTGATGCGGCTTGATGCCTCTTTCGAGGATAGCCTTGGTGATGACGCCTGTTCCGGCGCCAAGTTCAAGAACCGGCATTCCCGATGCTGGATTAATCACGCTTGCCATCCGGCGCGCGGCATGCACAGACGTTGGCATGAGCGCCCCCACACGTTTCTTATCCTTCTGCCAGCCCTTGAAGAATTGCACTTCCTCTTCAAACTTCCTGCCGAGGCGCTCCTTCAATCGAAAGACCATATCCACTCCCTGCTACGGCTATTTGCCTGGGTCATGTTGACGACGCACGTTTGTACAAGCCTTGCGGCATTTTCAAGCCCGGTACGACGGGTTCCCATCCGAGAGCGCACTGCAGCGCCATGCAACAGCCGCCATGTAGTGCAGGCCGAACTCGCGCAGCAACTCTTCACCGTAGCGCACGAAGTGGCTTTCGCCGCGGTCTCGCGGTCACGGCAAATCGATGTCGATTGGCCGCGCCGCGCCGCCCTTTTTTGGGCAGGATCAGCATCCGGCCGGCTAGATAGATCACTTCCGCCATGTCGGGGGTGACCATGGTGAGGTTCTCTTCATTGCGCGCCAGCTCTCCTGCATGGAGATCTTGGTCATGGCGTCCAGGACGCCGAGCGCTTCGTCGAGCAGTAGCATTTCGGGCGGTACCGTCAGCGGCCGCCCGATGCCGACGCGCTGCATACCGCCCGAAAAGCTGCCGCGGATAGCCGCGATATTGTCGTGGTCAGAGCGAGTGCTTGTATCCGATCGCGATGTTGAGCTTGTCGGCCGAGAGATCCTTGTAAGGAGCCGAAGTCGTGTCGGTCTTCTTCCACGAGTAACCGACGTTGGCATAGACCGCGTTGGTCGAGTCGATGTTGTAGGTCACGCCTGTCGCCACCTTAGGCGTTTCCCAGGTGGTGTTGAAGGCGTTGCGATAGCGCACATTGAAGACGTTCCACGTCCACTGCTTGGTCAGCTTCCAATCGCCTGCGAGGTACAGGGCGTAGTAGGGAACCTGGGCATTGGCGTCGCCACCCTTGATGATCCCCGTGTCGTGCCAGGTGTAGCCAAGGCCCAGGCTGGGCGTCAGGGTAAAGGCGTCGGTCAGCTTGATTTTGTAGCCGAGACTCGCTTCGCCGTAAAATTGGGATTTTCCGCCCGTCTTGAAGGTCGGCTGGAAGAACACGCCGCCGACAAAATTGTTGTCGAAATTGTGCGAAACGCTGAACTTGAAGTAGGTATCCGCAAGCGACCGAGCGGTATTGCTGCCGTTGTTGATCGCGTAAAACTCGGGACTTCCCTCGATCCCAATTGTCCAGGTTGGCGCGGCTGGCGGCGGTACCTCAACCAGATCGGCCGCGAAGACTGGCGTAGCGATGGACAGGCAGACGCCCAATGGAGCGATAATGTTGCGAAAAAGCATGATATTCCCTCAATCAGAGATGTGGCGGTAAACCGTTCAGCGGAATGGGAGGAAACCGTTGAATGGCGGCACCTGTTTGAGCTCATTTCACGGCTTTGACGACGAACGCGCTTCCAAAGAACGAGCAAGCCGGCAAAAATTATACTCCGTTTGGATATATGCCGTCATGAGCCATGCCGCTGCGCCGAGGGACACGCAATGCGATGCTGGCCGCCAGTGGCCGATTTTCCGACAACAGGGCTGAAATGTCCGAATAGGCTCAAGGCTCTTGCCTCCCCCTCCCCGTGAGCACGAGCTTTGGCGCCTCTGGTTGCTCGGGCACCGGCCTTCCCCTCCCCTTCCATCAAGGTCGCGATGCAGCTCGTCGGCGCGGTCTCAGGTCAGGATCGCTCCCCAATGCAACATCGCGCATGGATGTGCCAACAGCGGGCGGATCCGTCGGCGCACAATGGCGGGAGCGTGCGCAGCCAAGTGCGGGATGAGCATCGCAATGGTCCAGCGGCGCCTTTATTGCTTTCCGCGCCAACCGCCGCTATGAAGCAACACTTCGCCGACTGTGTTTTAAACCGCCCGGAGAGTTTCATGACAGAAGAAGCCGACAACAAGATCGAAGCTCTCATCGAGCTCACCGCGGATGTGGTCTCAGCCTATGTATCGAACAATCCAGTCCCGGTGGGCGATCTCCCTGCGCTGATCGGCCAAGTGCATGCGGCGCTGAAAAGCACGACCAGCAGCGTTTCCGTCGAGAAGCCGGAGCCGCTCAACCCTGCTGTACCGATCAGGAAGTCGGTGACACCGGACTATATTATCTGCCTTGAGGATGGGAAGAAATTCAAATCGCTAAAGCGCCATCTGTCGACCGACTATGGGCTGACGCCGGATGAATATCGCGCCAAATGGGGTCTGCCGGGGGATTATCCCATGGTCGCGCCAAATTATGCCGCTACGCGCTCGGCATTGGCCAAGACGATGGGGCTCGGCCGCAAACCGAAAGAGCTTGAAGAGCCGGTGCCGGCGAAGACCCGCAAGAAAGTCGCCGCCTGAGTTTTTCTCCCAAGGGTCGTTCTGGCGCGCGAAGCGGCCAGCCGGACAGCCCGCAACAAATATGAAAGGCGGGAGATTTACCCCCGCCTTGATGCATCCGGGACCTTGCGAGAATGCAGAAGAAAAATCAGCCAGCTTTGCTGAGGCTGCCGGCAGAGGACTTGCCAGTGCGGCGGTCCTGCTCGACCTCGTAGTTGATCTTCTGGCCGTCAGCCAGGCTCGAGAGGCCCGCGCGTTCGACAGCGGAAATGTGGACGAAAACGTCCTGACCGCCATTGTCGGGCTGGATAAATCCAAATCCCTTAGTGCTATTGAACCATTTCACGGTTCCAGTCGCCATATGCGTATTCCTTGTAAAGTTCGCAACGCGTTTGGTTCGGCCATCAAGCC
Source organism: Mesorhizobium shangrilense (assembly GCF_040537815.1). NCBI lineage: Bacteria > Pseudomonadati > Pseudomonadota > Alphaproteobacteria > Hyphomicrobiales > Phyllobacteriaceae > Mesorhizobium > Mesorhizobium shangrilense. Next base: position 11,072 of record NZ_JBEWSZ010000016.1, on the reverse strand, counting down.
GGACCGGTTGTTATTGAGCGCTAATATAGGCGCAGCAAATGCAAAAGACCGCAAGGCCCGAAGCGACGATAAGATGCTTGATCTAAGCGGCTTGAGGATTGACCGAGCCGGCGATCGCTTGCCGAGCCGAACCACGCGTCCCCCCCCACGACATCCGGCTGGCTGACAAGCGAGCACTGTGATCGAAGCACCAGCCCGAAGTGTCGCCTCGATTGCCCGTTTTAACCGGCGGCTGAAGTCTTGGTCCATCACCAGGATGAATCGGTCACCTCTGACCGATTCCGAAAATGCGTTGGACGCACCTGATCTCCTGAGGGAACGTGAGCGTATGGACAGGGGCGGCCATCTTTTATGCATTCTGAATCTGCTACAGCTTAGCAATGGGCACAGCAAAGGCGACTATGCGGGCAACATGATCGTCGTGGCGACCGCAATGAAGGCAGGACAGGAGATCGAGAACGTGAGCCGGGGGTCGGTGGTGAGCCACTTACGTTGTGGCTCCAAAGACATCAACGTCTTCCAAAACCGTTGGAAAATGCGGGCAGCGGTGGACCAAACGGTCCGATCGACTTAGACGACGCTTCGCAACTTCCCAAATGCATCCGAGAGCACGAATGAAACAGCCGCGACCCTTTGTCGTCGAAATCAAACAGAAGCGTGGAGTGAGGAAGCCGGCACAGACGATCTGGGGCGGTTTCGACATCGCCGCCATCGCGAACGATGTCGCGGAAGAGAACAGGGAAGCTACGATCTCTGATAGCGGCGCGCCAGCCGCTGGGGGCCTATCAGACGCTCCCTGAGTTAGGTGCGAGAATGAAATCGAATACGGGCTCAGGCTGGCCAGGCATCGGCTTCCGCAAAGCAGCCAGGGAAGTTAAGGCCGCTTCGGCATATACTGCAAGCGCGGCAGGTGTCATTCCGAGTGCGGTCTCAAAGCCTGGGCTCGGCAAATTCACCACCTGGCGAAAAAGCGTCGCAGCCCTTGTCGCATGGCGCGCTGCAGCGACCCGCTTTCCCTCGCGGAGTTTCACCCCGGCCGCCGCTAACAGGATCAATCCCTTGAAGAGCAGGCGATGCTGAGTGCTTTGTTTCGAAGCGTGCCAAAGAGGCTCCCAAGCCTCGTGAGCTTCCCAGTAATAGCCGTGGTTGAAAAGGTCGATACCCCACCGAAACTCGTTTGAACTGAGCGCTTCGCCAACGGCAACGGTCACCGGGTCGCTTTGGTAACTGTGACCCAAGGGGTCGCGCACAGGATGCGGATGTTTGCCAGGCAGGTATGCGTAGCTCGGAAAATTCTTTTCGGGCAGCAAGCGAGGACGTGACATAGACCTAGCAATCATGAAAGCCCCATCGATGGCAATTCATGTCGCATGGAATCTGATGGGATATCTGGCGAGCACTGCTCTCCTGCTTGCCTGCTGTAAGGTGGGGCCGCAAGATCTTTGATGGGCGGCCGCAACCTGCGCTGCCAGCGACCCAACCCGCCTCCTTTGAGCGCCCCATGCCCCAAATGAGCATTGGAGACGAACAGCGTTTCCCTCGGGTGGCAAAGAACAGCATCCGATACTTTATCGTCTACATAATTGATAGACATAATGGACAGCGAAAGTCGAAGCCTTTCCAAAATTGGAGCAAGATGATGTTGGCTGTGGACAGATTTTCGAGAAGACGGTTTGGAACATTGGTGACCGCTTTGGCGGTAACCTTGGTCGCTTTTTCCTCCCCTTTCAGTGCCCGGGCGGGTAGTCCGGACGCGGGTATACTGCCGACCAAAATCCCGGAGGGCACGCTGCTTCGTATCGGCGATCCCGAAACGCAAAGGGCACTGGAACTCTCGGGGCTCATCGACCGACTGCCCTTCAAGGTCGAATGGGCCAATATCAGCGGCGGTCCACAGACAATCGAAGCCTTTCGCGCCGATGCATTGGACGTCGGATCCGTCGCCGACATTCCGCCCATCCACGCGACCTGGACGGGGCTCAAGGTCAAGATCATTGCCGCGAAGTTCCGCAAGGATCCGGTTGCGCACCCGATTTATCAACTCGGCATTGCGCCCGGCGTCGAGGTCAAGACGCTCGCGGATTTGCGCGGCAAACGGATCGCCTTCAGCCCTGGTCAGGCGCAAGGCGCGCTGGTGCTGAGGGTCCTGCAGGCCGCCGGCCTGAAAAAGGAGGATGTCAATCTCATTGAACTGCCCAGCAAAGGCGATGCCTATCCGGTGGCACTTGCCAGCAAGCAAGTTGACGTCGCACCGATCTGGGGTGTCCTCGTCAAGCACTATCTGCACCAGTATGGTGCCGACGGCGCTACCACCATCCCGCACGGCTTGCGCGATGATCCAGCCCATCTCTATGCCCCACAGGCCGTGCTTGACGACCCGGCCAAAGCTGCCGCTCTCGGCGAATATGTGCGCTACTGGGCACTTGCGGCCCGATGGGTGGAGGAGCATCCGAAAGAGTGGATCGAGGGCTACTACGTCGCCACCCAGGGCCTCAACAGCGAAGATGGCCAGTATCTCGTCGACGCCGACGGACGGTTCGACATCCCGTCCGACTGGAACGATGTGATCGCGCGCCAGCAGGCGACGATCGATCTCCTGGCCAGGGAACTGAACAAGCCCCCGATCAAGGCCGAGGATCTTTTCGACAGGCGCTTCGAGGCGATCGCCGCCAATGCGCTGAACGCGTCCTGACGCCCGCTTCTCAAGACTGGAGACGACGCAGATGAACGCAATCTCACATACCGCCGCAGTTGCACTCCCCATTCCCTACGCATCGGATGAAAGGGGGTTGCTTGCGCCCGCTGTACAGCCTCGCAAGACCGGGACGAGGCGTCGCCTGGCGCTTGGGCGAGCGATCCCGTTTGGCGCGCTGATCGGGCCCGCACTTCTTCTCGTGATCTGGTCCATCGGCAGTATCGCCGGCCTGATCGATCCAAGAACGCTGCCGGCGCCTTGGTCGGTTGTCGGCACTGCCATCGATCTCATCGCCGCGGGCAAGCTTCAGGATCATTTGATGACGTCTGCCTGGCGGGCAGCGCAGGGTCTGGTGTTCGGCGTCCTGATCGGCACCACGCTTGCTCTCATTTCAGGGTTATCCCGGCTTGGCGAGGCGATCATCGACGGCCCCGTTCAGATCAAGCGGGCGATACCGACGCTCGCTCTGATCCCGCTGCTGATGCTGTGGTTCGGCATCGGCGAGGGCATGAAAGTGACGGCCATCGCGCTGGCTGTCCTGATCCCGATCTATATCCAGACCCACAGCAGCTTGCGCAGCATAGACAGCCGTTATGTCGAACTGGCCCAGACCTTGCGAATGGGCTATGGCGAATTCATCCGCGAGGTCATCCTGCCGGGCGCCCTTCCAGGCTTCTTCCTTGGCCTGCGTTTCGCGGTGACCTATGCCTGGCTGTCCCTGGTGGTGGTCGAACAGGTCAATGCCACCAGCGGCATCGGCTACATGATCGATCTCGCACGCAACTACGGCCAGACCGACATCGTCATCGTCGGTCTCGCCGTCTACGCGTTGCTCGGTCTCGCCTCCGACGGCATCGTCCGCTTCTTCCAGGAAAGGTCCCTGTCATGGCGTCGCACCCTGGCGGATTGAGCGGCGCGCCCGTGGTGCGGGTCGAGAGCCTTGTGAGAAGTTTCGGGCCGCGAACCATCCTCGACGGCCTCAGTCTCGACATCGAGAAGGGAGAGTTCGTCGCCCTTCTCGGCCGTAGCGGGTCGGGCAAGAGTACATTGTTGCGCGCGCTCGCCGATCTCGATGACAAAGTCTCCGGGTCCGGCCGGCTCGAAACACCCGATAAGAAATCGGTGGTGTTCCAGGATGCCCGACTGTTGCCATGGAAACGAGTGCTGGAGAATGTGGTTCTTGGTCTCGACCTGCCGGACGCCGCCCAACGCGGACGGGCGGCTCTCGAAGAGGTTGGCCTTCGCGGCCGCGAGAACGCATGGCCGGTCGAACTCTCTGGTGGCGAGCAGCAGCGGGTGGCATTGGCGCGATCGCTTGTTCGTGATCCCGAACTGCTGCTGGCGGACGAGCCGTTCGGTGCGCTCGACGCGCTGACCCGCCTGCGCATGCACGATCTGCTGCGCCAGCTCTGCGCCCGTCACCAGCCGGCCGTCCTGCTGGTGACCCATGATGTGGACGAAGCCGTGACGCTGGCGGACCGGGTTTTGGTGCTCGACAATGGCGCGATCGCCGCCGACATCGTCATCGATGTCCCCAAGCCACGCGATCACAGCCATCGCCGGTTCGGCGAGATCCGCTCCGAACTTCTGCGTCATCTCGGCGTCGAGACAAAGCCTGTGCTGCCGATCTGAGCGGCCGAAGACTTGTCGCCCAGAGTCACCCCAGGAGGACAAACATATGCCCACCGAATCACGACAGTTGAACCTCAACCTTTTCATCTATCCTGGCGGCCATCATGAAGCCGGCTGGCGCTATAAGGATTCCGCCCCTGAGAGAGTGCTGGACATCGCCTATTACCAGGAACTGGCGAAAAAGGCCGAGGCGAGCAAGTTCGACGCGCTGTTCTTTGCCGATGGGCCCGCGCTCGCCGACAACATCCGCTACGCAAGCCGCTTCAGGCTGGAGCCGCTGACATGGATTTCGGCACTCGCCGCCGTGACGGAGAGAATAGGCTTCATCGCGACCGCTTCGACCACCTACAACGAACCCTACAACCTGGCCCGGCTGTTTGCTTCTGTCGATCATCTGAGCGGCGGGCGCGCCGGTTGGAACATTGTCACCACGGGCGATGCGTCGGCAGCGCTGAATTTCGGCTTTGATCGACATCCAACCCACGCCGACCGTTACGAGCGCGCAAGCGAATTCGTTGATGTGGTGACGAAGCTCTGGGACAGCTGGGAGGACGACGCGCTCGTTTCGGACCGGGAGTCCGGCATTTTTGCCGACACCGACAAGATCCACCCAATCAACCACATCGGCAAATATCATCGGGTGAAGGGCCCGCTGACGCTTCCGCGCTCGCCCCAGGGGCGTCCGGTCTATGTCCAGGCGGGCTCGTCGGAAGACGGACGGTCATTCGCAAGCCGCTATGCCGAGGCGATATTTACAGCACATCAGACTCTCGGCAACGCGCAGGAATTTTATGCCGACATCAAAGCGCGCGTGAAGTCGGTTGGCCGCAACCCTGACCACGTCAAGGTCCTGCCCGGCATCAGTCCTTTCATCGGTTCAACCGAGGCTGAAGCCCGCGCACTGCATGACGAGTTCAACGAGCTGACGCAGCCGGAATATTCTCTCGATCAGCTACGCCGCATCGTCGACGCCGACCTTTCCGGCTACGACCTGGACGGGCCATTTCCGCGCGAGCTCATCAGTCTCGAGGGTGAGCGCGGCGCGAGCAGCCGCTTCCACGTTGTACTCGACATCATCGAGCGCGAGGATCCGACGATCCGCCAGTTGCTCCACCGCCTCGCCGGGGCACGCGGGCATTGGGTCCAGGCCGGGACGCCCGAACAGATCGCCGACAAGATCCAGGAATGGTTCGACAACGGTGCCGCGGACGGCTTCAATGTCATGCCGCCCTATCTGCAGGGCGGGTTCGACGTATTCGCCGAGGAGGTGGTGCCGATCTTGCGCCGGCGCGGACTTTTCCGGCACGACTATGACGGGGCAACGCTGAGGGACCATTTCGGTCTGCCGCGCCCTGACAGCACGTTCAGCCACCCGCAAAAGGCGACCGCCTGAGCTGCCTTCGCGAACATTCAATCTTATAGGGATTCGACAACCCCCGCAGGGATGCGTACGTCCTGGTTCTGGAGTCTCCCGACCCGCCGGATCGATGATGACGATTACCTGTGGAGAATAGTCTCTCGTGAAGAGCGTGACGGTCTGCGCCGTCTCACCGTGCTTCAGCCTTTGCCCTGGCCTCCTCCCCTTCCGTGCCGCGCACGCCGCCAAGTGCTGTCACTATACCGTGCAATGGCTTTGGGAAATACAACGAGTGGACCATAATAATCACGTTTAGACAGAAGACTTTCAGCGGAACCCGAAAAAAGGAAATGGCAGCTCTTTCGGTCTTTACGACGCCGGACTCGCTTAGCTGGAGAAAGGAAGTCGCCGTCCCCGCCGTTCCAAACGGTTGGCAAGCCGCGCAACGATCCGTGCTGATCGCCCTGTCCACTATCAGGACCTTGGCCGGTCCTGTCAGGCTGACCGAAGTGTGCTTGAATCGAGTGCTCTTGATCGTGCGTCTTATCGAAGCCAATGACTGCCTCGGCAATCGGCGTCGCGATGCAGCCATCGAGATCGCTTATGGCCGCTTCGCCTTAAAGGCCAGCCGCCCGGTTACACTTGCCGTCACGGGCGCCGGCGCCGCTGACGATCGTTACGGCTGACGGCCGCAGCCTCGCCGCGCCCTTTAGTCAATTCTTCGCGCTTGATGAGAGCACGCGGGGCTAGTTACGCGGTGGTTTCGCCGGCGAGAAATTTTCTCGGCTCGGTCGCGATGGACACTTTGGCGAAGGTCGTCCTCGCGCCGGTCAAGCTAGGCGACATTCTGACGCCGGCGAGCGAACCAACTTTGGCTGTGGATCCGTTCAGGGCCCCCTGCTACGAAGTTACCAAAGGCGGATGACACCTTGACCATCGACGTGGTGCTCGAGGCCCCGACTGGTTCACGAAAAAAGCGCTCGCAACGCTGCTTAGCCGGGAATGGAAGGTGACGCGGAATGAAGCCGAGTGGGCGCACGCCTCGCCGGCGCCGAGCCGCTGGAACGTGCGACACGGCGGAAGTCGGATGGGCCGCTTGCCTCGGCGGCGGAAGGTGTCGCATTCGCCAGGAGGTCGGTTCGGCGCCTGCCATTAAGGCCGGCTTCGGCGGCGGAGGACGTGGGATGAAAGTGGCCAGAACTCTGGAAGAGGTCGGTGAACTGTTCGGTTCCGCTGTGCATGAGGCTCGCCGATTCGGAAAAGCGCGGCCGACATGGCGACGGCGGCATTTTCGGTGAGCGTGATCATGGGACGATTTCTCCTCAATCGGCGAAGCGTTCGTGGATGACCACGCATGTACCATGCCCAGGACAATACGAGGGCCTCTAATGCTGCCATGCGCAAACTCGTTGGACATCGGTCAACGCAAACGCGCGTGAATTCCGCTCAGTCGCGCAGGACTCCTCGCGGCTGTTCCCGGAACGACGGGCAACCGACTGTCTGGTTTGTCAAACCCGCGACGCGCTGGGGGCAGGGTTTCCTGAGAGACTCTCATTTAAGGATTTGGATAACATGGACAAATTTTCTCTGATGCCCTTTCTGCGCGGTTGGCACGATTTGTGAGTCCCTCATCGCGAAGCGGCAGGATTTGCCGACCGGTATTTACATCGCGATCGATGGAGTGACGAAGGTGGCAACATATCATGGTCGCGTCAGAGACGCATTCCGAGAGAACGGCGCTTTTCGCGACGTTCTCGCTTTCACTGCCCACCAATGGAGTAGCCAGCCGGCCCGGCTCGGGATCATCATGACCGCGGTGCTTGCGGCCACGCTCGCTGATTTATTGACGCCGCTCTATATGGGTCTACTCGTCGATGCTGTTGCCGGTGGGGCGTCGGCGGAACAGACTGCTTGGGACGTAGCGCTCAGTGCTTTCTTCACGCTGATGGCGCTCGCTCTCGCCGCCCTCGTCATGCGTCAGGTCGCGTACATCGGCATCATCGATCTCACGCTCAAGATGATGCCCAACATTGCGAGCGACACATTCCGCCGCGTCCAACGCTTGTCGGCCGACTGGCACGCCAACAGCTTCTCTGGCTCGACGGTGCGCAAAATCACGCGCGGCACGTCGGCGCTCGGTCTTCTGAACGACACCATCCTGGACGCTTTGTTCCCGTCACTCATCATGCTGATCGGTTCGACTGTGCTGCTTGGCTGGTACTGGCCCGTAATGGGATTGATGACCGCCTGCGGCTCGCTTGTCTATATCGGACTGCCCATCGCGCTGTCGCTCGGCTATGTCGCCCCGGCGGCGAGCCTTGCCAACAGATGGGATACCAAGCTCGGCGGCGCGCTCGCGGACGCCATCAGCTGCAACGCAGTCGTTAAGGGCTTCGGCGCCGAACAACGGGAAGAAGAGCGCCTCGCGAAGGTCATCGCGAAGTGGCGGCATCGGACGCGCCGCACGTGGGTGCGCGGAACGATCAACGGCACGGTCCAAGGCATCACGCTGCTCGCGCTTAGGGCGGCCGCAATCGGCTACAGCCTGCTTCTCTGGTCGGATGGCCAAGCGACCCCGGGCGACATTGCGTTTGTGCTCACGTCCTTCTTTGTGCTGCAGGGCTATTTGCGCGATGTCGGCATGCATGTGCGAAACGTGCAGCGCTCGGTCAACGACATGGAGGAGTTGGTCGAAATCCAGAACCAGCCGCTCGACGTCGCCGATCGTCCGGAAGCCAAGCCGATCCGGATCACGAAAGGCCGCATCCAGTTCGAGAACGTCCATTTCCACTACAGCAACCATCCGCTGCCGCTCTATAGCGACCTCTCGGTTTCAATTATGGCCGGCGAACGGGTCGGGCTGGTAGGCCCTTCCGGCTCTGGCAAGACCACATTTGTAAAGCTCATCCAGCGGCTTTATGATGTAAATGGCGGCCGGATCCTAATCGATGGGCAGGATATTTCAAAGGGGACACAGGCTTCGCTCCGCTCGCAGATCGCGACCGTGCAGCAGGAGCCGATCCTGTTCCATAGATCGCTTGCCGAGAATATCGCCTATGGGCGTCCCGGCGCCAGCCATGCTGAGATCGAGGAAGCCGCAAAGCTCGCCAGTGCGCACGAGTTCATTGCACGCCTGCCGAAGGGCTATGGGACGCTGGTCGGCGAACGGGGGATGAAGCTTTCCGGCGGGGAGCGTCAGCGGGTAGCGATTGCGCGAGCCTTCCTGGTCAATGCACCGATCCTGATCCTCGACGAGGCGACGTCGAGCCTCGATTCGGAGTCCGAGGCGCTGATCCAGAAGGCAATGGAAAGGCTGATGGCCGGCAGGACGACGCTTGTGATCGCGCACCGGCTCGCGACCGTGCGCGCGCTCGACAGGCTGCTCGTGTTTGACCGTAGCCGCATCGTCGAGGAGGGCGATCATGGCACGCTGATCCGCCTCGACGGCGGCATCTACCGGCGCCTGTTCGAGCGGCAGGCGCTGCAACTGACGGAGGGGCTGGTCGCCAATGCTTAATACGATAGAACGACGCTTCTCGGTGGAGGAATGCTGTTCCCGTTCTTGGAGGAGAAATGGCGCAGTCGTCCGTCAACTATCCGCACGTCTCTGAAATAGTGCTCTGTAATTTCAGCTTTCCTGCAGTGCAATTCGGTTTTTGTCGATTGCGCCTTCGGGCGGGCGTGACTCAGCATCTTACCAGCTAAACTTGGAGGTACTGTGAGATCGCGCGGAGACGGTTGGCGACCGGACGCCGTGCGCTACGTTCCTTGAAGCCAGATTGAACTGGCCCGCTGACGCTGGCACGGCGTGATGCGGCGTTTGATCTTCGCGCGCTGTGTATTGATGGCGCCGCTGCGCAAGGGCCATGCCGCGGTGCGGCGGTGGCGCGGTGGGGAACGCCGAGGGCTTGACGGCGCTGTTGGCAAGTCTCGTCCGGGATGGCCAAGTTGGCACAGGTGCCGGGGATCCGAGGCAATGGTGTTGAGCGTCTCGGCGGCGGCCTCGGACAGGATCGTGTAGACTTGCTCAAAGCGGCTGGATGGGGACGCTAACGCGGCTTCGGCTTCAATGGGCCCACCTGAACGTGGCTGTGGATCGGGGATAGAATCGAGGAACGCTGTCTCCTCCTTTGGCGTGCAAATTGTGCGATTGGCCATCTGAGCGATCGATCTTGTGTGGCCGTTAACCTGGTCCCGGCGTATCTGTTGGGAACATGACCATCCGGGTCGCACTTGTTCGGTCCCGAGCCCCCATCTTCCTTTCACCGGCTGCTTCAACTGCAATGGAAATTTCGACACATAGAACATCAGTGTGGGCGCTGGCAGCGTGTCGTAGCATTGCGAAGGTCGTCATGAGCTGGCGGACTTTTTGGCCCGCCATCCATCCAACGGCAAAACAGTAACCGCGAGGGTCCGCTGGCAGCCACTGGGACTTGGCCGGGAACAAGCACCGGCTATGCGACGGAAACGACGTTTACTGGATGGCGATCCAGGATATCGCGCAGGGCCTGAAGCACATCAGAGAGTTCTCTAAGGTCCTTTGGCGCGCCAAGGCAAATGCGAATTGCGCCGGGGTTACCCTCACCCATCGCGGAGGCGATGGGCGGCGTCACAAATATGCCGCGACCCCGCGCAGCGGCGGCAAATTGATCTGCGGACCACTCCGCCGGCAATGGCAACCATCCGAAGAAGGCCGGGAACTGAAGTCCTGCGGCATTGGGAAAGACCTCCAGGAACACGCGGTAACGCTCCAGCGCCTGCCGGCGCCGCTCACGCAGAAGTTCTTCCAGCTTGCCGTTTTCAATCAGCCGCACCACTGCCTCGCTCAGCATTGGAGCCACAAACCAGGCGGAGGCGTGCAGGAGGAGCTCGGCTTGCGCAATGTAGGCCGTCGGGACGGTCAATGTGCCGAGCCGGAAGCCCGGTGCAATGCATTTGGAATAGGACGTGACGTAGAAGGTTCGGCCGGGTGCCAACGAGGCGATCGGTATAGGACGCTCGGTGAAGAAAAACGCGTGGACGTCATCCTCGATGACGGTGAGATCGAACTCCTCAGCCAGTTCAGCGATACCCCGGCGCCGGGTCAGGCTCATGGTGCGTGCTGTGGGGCTCTGCAGCGTTGGCATGCAATAGAGCACCCGCGCACCGGAACGACGGCAGGCTTGGTTCAGCGCCTCTGGATCCATTCCCTCCTCATCCATCTCCACAGGCACCAAGGTGAAATGGCTGGCTGCAGCGATTGCCTTGAAACCGGAATAGGTGAAGGCATCCACCAAGATGCTGTCGCCGGGCTTCGCCACCAGGCGCAGCGCGATGTCGATGGCGTGCTGGGCGCCGTTGCACAGGAACAGCCGTGCCGGCTCGACGGCAAAGCTTTTGTCGGACAGC
>NZ_JBEWSZ010000015.1 GCF_040537815.1 Mesorhizobium shangrilense | reverse complement strand
TCGTCGCAAGCTGTCCCGCCTACTTAGTGGACGTGTCCACCAACGTCCCGGAGAACAACGCGGGGCCACGCGTCTTGAGCAGGGTCAGAGAAGTGTAATCAAGGATCGACAACCCGCCATCGATGGGGTGGTCATCGCGTTGCAGCGCTTCCTGAAAAAGAACTTGGCCGCTGGCAGATCGCGATGTTCGCTGAAGGACTTGCACCGTATCGCCGACGCTGCCGATGGCATGGTAGCTATAAATCCACTCCCACGAGCCTTGCCGTCCTCGACAATGCCTCTCCCCGCATGGCTGAAAGAGCCGCCCTGGTGTTCTCTGCTGTCCATGGCCACTCCCTCAGCCTGCTTTGGCCCCGATTTCCTTCTGAAGTGCGTGATCGTCTCGAAGCGAGTCGCTAACCTCAAGATAAGCCATCTCTAGGAAATAGTTGATTAATCTTTGATTTGAGCCCCTGGCAATCGGCAGCAGTTCGCGCAATGTCGATCGGATGTATTCGATATTTTTCCGTTCGGACGGTCTGAGCGAGCTACGCGGCATAGCTGTCTCCCGCAAAGCTGCTGGCCAGGCGTTGACGCGATTTGTGGGTATCCGAACGTTCGACAAACTCCTGCAGTTCACTGCGTATCTTGAGCATTGTTCGATCACCTGTCATGGAAAACTGGTGCTTCAACAGCCGCGCCTGACCAACTCACTTCCGCCAAGCTGAAGCGCGCTCGCCCCGAGCGGCGCAACCCCGGTCAGCGTTGACCGTCGCGCCAGTGGTTCTAACCACACGAAACTTTGCAACTGACAACGTTGTTCACCCCAACAAAACTGCGCCCGTTGGAGGGAGGATCCAACGGGCGCTCGCCTGCAGCCTGACTCCGAATAGGTGAGTTCGATGGCTGCGGCGTACGTCACGCCCCGGCTTTTTAGCAGCCTCAAGGGCCTTCGAAGTAGTGGCAAGGATGTCCGCAGCCAGCCGGTCGGAATTTGCGATCGCGACAAACCAGTTGTGACGCGGGTGGATGTGGGAGCAGCGGCGAACACATTCGCCGTCGGACTTCGCCGTCCAATGACATTTTTCTACGCTCGCGACGAACAGGGAAGTCGTGGTCGGATGATCGGTGATGTTTACTTTCAGGCCCAGTACACGGCGTGATCGGCCCTGCCATCGGTGATCATCGTGGCGATGCGATTCATGTACTTCACGCCGCCTACCTTCTTCAGGCCACCGACGCTCTCGATAAAAGACACAACTACAAGCAGCCTCGTTGAGCGAGTGAAAAAGTAGCGCGATCACGCCGTAGTGCGCGGCGCGTATCAAGCTTTGCCTCCACTGATCTCGCGCGACATCTGGGCATTTCCCGCCGTCAGGCCACCGTCAACGACAAGACTTGCCCCGTTGACGAAGGATGCCTCGCTACTTGCCAGGAAGATGATGGCCGACGCGATTTCCTCCGGCTCCGCTATCCGGCCGAGCGGATACCACTTCCGCAGTGTGTCGAGAACTTCGGGTTGCTCCTTGATGCGCCAATCCCAGGTGCCTGCCGTCCGGATCGTGGCAGGCAGAACCGCATTCGAACGAATGCCGTGTGGACCATAGTCCACCGCCAATTGGCGTGTGAATTGCAGCAATCCTGCCTTGGCCGCGCTGTAAGCCGGATTGCCGACGTTGAAAAGGGCGTTGACAGAGGCGACATTGACGATCGCGCCGGACCCTCTTTCGACCATACCGGGCAGGATCGTGCGCGCAACGATGTAGGAGGCGGTGAGATTGAGGTCAAGTTCTGCTCGCCACCGTTCGACGTCGAGATCATTGAATGTTTCGTATCGGGTCCTGCCAACATTGTTGACCAGGATGTCAACGGAGCCCAGCTTTGCGATCGTGCCGGCGACCGCAGCCTGGACCTGCGCCTCATCCATGACGTCAACGGCAAATGTGAGGCAATTCTTGAAGGCCGCGGCAGCGCGAAGCAGTGCAGCTTCGTCCTTGTCGACGATCGCCACTCGTGCTCCTTCGGAGAGCAGACGATCGACAACGGCATATCCAACACCGGCGGCTCCGCCAGTCACAAAAGCTACTTTTCCGGTCAAGCCTTGCATGTTGCTTCTATCGACCCCGTCGATTGCTGTGCTTACGGTTACGGTGTGGCTTTGTCGTTGATCTGCCGTTCAGCATCAACCGGCCGGCCAAGCAGCACCCTCGCAGAATTTGTGAGGCAGTTTGGTGTCTGGGTCTATTAATGATGTTTGTGTTCTGCATTAATGTTCGAGTTAATCCAGAAAATTGGGTGATTGCATGCTGTCGATCGATGACCTGCGTTTTTTCGCCACCTTGTCAGTAAGCTCATCTCTGGCGGGCGCTGCGCGTGAACTTGGCGTAACGCCTCCTGCGGTAACGCAGCGTCTTCGCCTGCTCGAAGCCAAGCTTGGATTGCGCCTCGTGGATCGCTCGACCCGGCACCTTCGGTTGACGGATGAAGGGCAATTCCTCGCTTCAAGGGGAGGCCGGATCGTCGAAGAGATCTTGAAACTCGGCGCGGACCTGGCGGCGCGAAAGGGGGACGTCGTCGGGCATCTCCGGATCGTCGCTCCCTTTGGGTTCGGTCGTCGCTTTGTGGCCCCGGCAGTCGCGGCTTTTCGAACCGAGAACCCGCAAGTGACCATCAGTCTCACGTTGTCGGAAAGCCCGGTCCGGCTCGGTGACGACCGCTGGGACCTCCTTGTGCATGTGGGCGAGCTCAAGGATTCCTCGCTGATCGTCCATCGGCTTGCGCCCAACGAAAGGGTGATTTGCGCCTCGCCGTCTTACCTGGCGGCGCGCGGGGAGCCGAGGCAGCCCGAGGATTTGAAAGGCCATGATTGTGCCGCCCTGCGCGAGAACGACGAGGACGTCACCCTGTGGCGCTTTACCGAGGCTGCGGGCGATACGCATGCGATCCGCATCAATCCGCAGCTCTCCAGCAATGACGGCGAGGTGGTCCGCCGCTGGGCGATAGCGGGTCTCGGCATCATCATGCGGTCCGAATGGGACGTGGCCGAGGACCTTCGGGAAGGGCGGCTAGTGCAGGTGCTGAATGACTATCATCTTGCTTCGGCCGACATCGTCGTTCTGCTGGGAGCGCGCGAGGGCCGTACAGCCCGTACGGCACTCTTTCTGCGCTACTTGTCGGACGCGCTCAGCCCCACTCCGTGGCGAAGCTTCGATGCGGGCGTGCAGCACCGCTAAGCAGGTTTCGTACGCACCTCATGCCACGCGCCGCAAGACCCGGCCGGATCGCCCGGGCTCCACCTTGCCGTCGAGCACAGCGGCCCTGCCGTTCACGAATACGGCTTTGATGCCGGCTGCCTGCTGTATCGGCACATCGAACGTCGCGGTATCGGCGATCGTGGTCGCGTCGAACAGGACCACATCCGCATAGCCTCCCGGGGCGATAAGGCCGCGATCCCTTAGCTTGAAGGTCGTTGCGGGCAGGCCGGTCATCTTGCGGACAGCTTCTTCGAGCGAGAACAGCTGCAGATCGCGGGCATAGTGCCCAAGAACGCGTGGAAACGTACCCCACAGCCGCGGGTGAGGATGCTGGTCATGCGGCAGTCCGTCCGAGCCGATCATGGTGGCCGGGTGGCCAAGAATGCGGCGGACATCCTCTTCGCTCATGTGGAAATAGATCGCTCCTGCCGGCACCAGGCGCTCTATCGCGTCTTCGATGCTGCAATCCCACTTTCGCGCAATGTCAGACAGATCCTCTCCCCGGATCTCGGGATGAGGCTTGGACCAAGTAATCAGGACGCGCGACGATTTCTTGACCATCGCACCCATCAGCACGGTTGAGCCGGCGACGTAGGGGTAGGCGTCAAGACCGACCGTCTGCGTAGCCCGCGCCTGGTCGATCAGCTTGAGGGTCGAAACGCTGCGCCCGTGATTTTCTATGCCCATGCATTTGTGATGCGAAATTATGAGCGGCACGTTCGCCCGCATAGCGGCGTCGAAGGATTCGCGGAGCGATTCCTCAACCCCCTCCTCTTCGTCCCGCATGTGCGTCGTGTAGACGGCACGCAGTCGCGAGACCACAGCGAGCAGTTCGATCACCTCTTCCGTCGGAGCGGCCCGAGCGAGCGGGTAGTAGAGGCCCGTGCTGAACCCTATGGCACCGGCCTCCAGTGACTCTTCGAGGAGCCTGCTCATCGCCTTGATTTCCGCTGGCCTAGCGGGGCGGTCGAGCGTGTCCATGGTGGCGACGCGCAAGGTGGTGTGGCCGACCATCGGCGCGACATTGACGGCGGGCGGACGGGCGTCGAGTTCGGCCAGATAGTCGGCAAAGCGCGCGTAGCGATAGCTTTCCTGTCCTCCGAGCAGGTCAAGAGGCGCGGGTGGCGAGCGGTGGAGCACGAGGGGGGCAAGGCTGATGCCGCAATTGCCGGTGACTACGGTGGTGACGCCTTGGGTCACTTTCGGCTCCATGGCCGAGCCGCCTATAGCCAGCGCGTCATCATGCGTATGGACATCGATGAAGCCCGGCGCCAGCACAAGACCGTCGGCGTCGATGTCCTGCCGCGCACGGGCGCCCGCGAGATCGCCCACCGCGGCTATGCGGTCGCCGGCAAAGGCGACATCGCCGATCCTTCCCGCAGTTCCTGTGCCGTCGATAATGAGCGCGCGGTGGAACAAGATATCGAAGGAACCATTGTTCTCAATCATTATTGGTCTCCTTCATGGGCTTGATGCGCAATTAAATTGGCGAGGCCGCCATAGGCCTGAAAACAGGTCGCGATGCGGGTCCGGTCATGGTCTGCGGCGAGTAGCAGCGTGAGCAAAAGCCGCGCCTTTGCCGTCTGCAGCCAGCCGCCGAGAATGATGCCGCGGCGCAACAGGTCGATCTCGGAGCCGACGAAGCCGTAGGTTCTCCTCAAAACCTCGCCGCCAGTGACGCGCGTCGAGAGCACGACCGGGATTTTTGTCGCGATCTTTTCGAGACGATCGGCGAAAGCCGGCGGCACGTGGCCGGCGCCCATGCCTTCGATGACGAGGCCAGCGCACCCACGCTCGACCGCCGCCTCCGCGAGATCGCCCTCTTCGCCCATAGAAGCTTTCAGGGCCGCGACGTTCGGCAAAGGACCGAGCTGTGCGACAGGAATGCGAGCGAGCCCCGCGACTGGACAAAGAGCGAATGTTGCGATGCCTTCACTCACCCAGCCGATTGGTCCTGTCGGAGTCGATCGGAAGGCGCCGACACTCAATGTGCCGGCCTTGTGAACGAAACGGGCGGCGTGGATCTGCCCATCGAGCGCGACGGTGACGCCGGCCCTTGTGGCGTCACCGCTCGCCGCCACGGCGATGGCATCGCGCAGGTTGGCCGGGCCATCGGCGCCAGGCGCATCGGCGTGACGCATCGCTCCCGTCACGACGATCGGCATTGTCCGGGTTGCGATGATGTCGAGCACGAAGGCTGTCTCTTCGATCGTGTCGGTGCCTTGCGTAACGACGACGCCTGCATAGTCCATCGCGGCGAGCCCGTCGATATGATGCGCAAGTTCAACGAGATCTTGGGGCCTCAATTGCGCGCCCGCCACCTTTCTGAGCGTGATCGGCTCGATCTCGAGGCCCGAAACAGCTGGCTGGAGACTGGCGAGGAGGTCCTTGCTCGTCAGCGAGGGGACGACGCCACCCTCGGCTTGCGCGGTCATGGTGATGGTGCCGCCGAGAGAGACCACGGCGATTCTCTTGCTTGAACTCTGTTGTGCGACCACGTCTATGTCCTCGGGATGTCAGCCACGCCGGCGCGGGGCGGCTGGGTCGCCAACCAATGGCGTGCGATGTCGATCCGACGCGCCACCCAGACGCGATCGCCAAGATCCTGAAGATACTGCATGAACTTCTCGAGCGCCCAGAGCCTGGCCGGTCGACCAACAATGCGTAAGTGCAGGCCGATATTGAGCATCTTCGGTTCGCCTCGCTTGCCCTCGTCGAGCAGGAACTCGACCGCACAGCGCAGGTAGTCGAAATAGGCCTGAGGGGAGCCCCACGGATCGCCCGCGATGAACTTGAAGTCGTTGCTGTCGAGCGCGTAGGGGACGATCAGCATCGGGCCACCGGGCAGACTGGTGTCGTAGTAGGGCAGGTCGTCGTTGTACGCGTTCGAATCGTAAACGAAGCCGAGTTCCTGCAGGATACGACGCGTGTTCAGGCTCGGCGCCCACATACTGTAGAAGCCGAGCGGCCGTTCGCCCGTCACGCGCTCTATCACCTCATTCGCCTTCTGCAGTTCCGCCTTCTCGGTCTCGTAGTCCTTGAACAGGGCATGGCAGACCCAACGATAGCCATGACATGCTGGTTCATGGCCCCGCTCGACGATCTCGCGGGCAATTTGCGGGGAGCGCTCGACCGCGCGACCACACATGTAGAAGGTGGAGGTGCGGGAATAGCGGTCGAAAAGATCCAGAATGCGCCAAACGCCGGCTCTCAGGCCGTATTCATGGAGTTGCTCCATGGCGAGGTCGCGCATGCCGTCGGGCAACGCAGAGACGAACTCGCCGAGCTTGTCGTTCGTCGGTTGCCCATCCTCGTGGGCGTTCTCCGCGCCCTCTTCGAGATTGACGACGAAGGAGATCGCCAGTCCAGCATTGCCAGGCCAGTCCACCTTCGGCTTCACCCTGCCGTAGCCAAGGAAATCGCGCGGACGGGAATCGGATTTTTCACTCATCGAAGTACCACTCGTATCGGTCAAAACATCACGTCCCCGCCATTTGGCGACAAAGTCTGGCCCACGTAGTAGTCTCCATCGCTCGAAGCCAACAGGACCGCCGTCGGCGCGATCTCGTCGGGCTTGCCGAAGCGGCCAAGGGGAAGCTGAGCACGTTTCCAGGCCCTGTACTCGTCGCTAAGCGTATCGTTCAGCCGCGTGTCGACGGGACCGGGCGCGATTGCGTTGACGAGTACGTTGTGTGGCGCGGCCTCATGGGCGAGCGCCCGCGTGAAGCCGATCAGAGCGGCCTTGGCGGCGCAATAATGTGTAAGACCCGGCGCGCCCTTGTAGGCAAGTTGGGATGTGATGTTGATGATCCGCCCCCAGCGGCGTTCGCGCATTCCAGGGTAGACCTGTTGGGCGGCGCGGAAGGAAGCCTTCACATGCACGTCCAGCATCCGATCGAGGCTGTCCGGCCGAATGGCCTCGAAGGGCGTCTCGCCGCTCACGCCGGCATTGTTGACGAGAATGTCTGTAGGCCCGAGCCTCGCCTCGGAGGCTGCGATGAAGGCGGTCAGCGCTGCGGCATCCGCGACGTCACAGCGTTGGGTCGCGCCGACGCGGCCCAGGCTGCATATCTCCTCGACAATCCGGCTACCGCCGTCGTCATCGTCATCGTGGCAGACCGCGACGTTGGCGCCCGCCCGAGCGAAGGCGAGGGCGATCGCCGCGCCGATACCACGACTACCCCCGGTAACAATGGCGTTGCGGCCAAGAAGGCCCTGTGTGGTCATGGGTTGCTCCATCAGGCGCTGGTCCGCATTTCACGCCCGGAAATCAGCATCATGACGATGATGATGACGCCATAAGCGATTTGACGGGCGGAGTCGGGCACCTGCATGACCGAAAGCATGCTCAGAAGGATGGTGATGAGGAGACTGCCGATAACAGTCCCGAGCACGGTCCCACGTCCTCCGAGGACATTGGCGCCTCCGATCACGACGCCAGCGATGGCCGGCAGGAGGTAGGGATCGCCCATGGCCTGATAGGCCATCCTGGAATAGCCAGCCAGCATCACCCCGGCGAGAGCGCTGCACATTCCCGCTGCGGCAAAGGAAAAGATCAGGACCAGGCGGGTATCGACACCCGAAAGATAGGCTGCGCGCTCGCGGTTCCCTATGGCGAAGATATAACGGCCGAGCGGCGTCAGGCGAAGGATGAAACCCGCAAGGATAGCGAGAAGAATCCAGACCAGGGTGGCATTGGGCACGCCGAGAATGCGCCCCCCGGCGAGCCATTGCATGAGGCCGGTCGCGCGATCCTGTGGCGCATAACCGCCCGTGTAGAGCACCATCAGGCCCTGCACGACAGCATTGACGCCAAGCGTGAAGATCATCGACGGAATGCGAAGAACCGCCACGCCTAGCCCGTTGACCGTGCCGACGATCAGCCCGCAGAGGAGGGCGAAAGGAATGGCCAGGGCGGTGCCTCCCGGCCCGAGATTGCCCGCCGCGGTTGCCATCATTCCTCCCATGGTCACCACCCAGGGAATGGACAGATCGACATGTCCGAGAAGCACGACCATGAGGACGCCTATGGCGATGATGCCGAGGAAGGCGCCGATCTGAAGCTGCTGGAGGAGGTAGGTCGGCGAAATAAAATTGCTGGAATAGAAGCTGCCCACCAGCAGCAGCAGCACAATGACCCCGACGGCGATCAACGAAGGGCGATCGATGTATCGGCCGAGTGCGCGAAACGGCATCATTGGAATACCTCCATACGGTTGCGAAGGCGGAAGATGCGCACCGCACCGAGACTGACGGCGCCGAGCAGGACGATCCCCTGAAACAAGGGCTGCCACAGCGGAGGCAGCCCGAAGGCAAGCAGCAGATCGTCGATGGTGCGGAGCGTGAACGCGCCGAAGATGGAGCCGAAGGCGCCGCCGGCCCCACCGTAAAGAGAGGTCCCGCCGATGACCACGGCCGCGATCGAGTTCAGCGTGTATGCACCGCCGATGGTGGCCCCGGCATCACCCGAATATGTTACGAAGGTCACGAAGAGCCCGGCTATTCCGGAGAGCAGGCCGGAAAGCGTGTAGGCAACGAGCTTCGCTCGGCTGACGGAAACGCCGGACATGTAGGCCGCGGATTCGGCCGATCCGGCAGCGTAGCAGTGGCGGCCGACGACGGACATGCGGAACGGCACCCAGACCAGCAGGACAACGGCAAGCAACAGCACGAGGGAGGTCGGGATCGCCCCAAAAAGATGCGAAGTCAGGAAGTCGGCGAGGTCCTCGTTGATGCTGCCGCCAGGTGTCGGCCGTATCGCCAAAGCAATGCCGGAATAGATCGAGCCGGTCGCCAACGTAACGATGATCGAGGGAAGCCTGCCGAAAACCACCAGGAGGCCATTGCACAGACCGGCCAGAGCGCCCGCCAGGAGCACGCCGCAGATGCCGAGCGCGACCTCGCCAGGCGTGCCGGTGACCAACGCCGACGCGATGCAATTCGTCATGATGAAGATCATGCCCGCCGAAAGATCGACGCCGCGCGTGATGATCACCAGCGTCTGCGCCATGCTGATGAGGGCCAGCGCCACGGCCTTGTTGGCAGCGGTGTCAAGTACGGCCACCTGCCAGCCTGCGGAACCTTTGGTGATGTAGGTCGCGAACATTGCGGCAAAGACGAGGCCGGCGAGGATAGGCGCATAATTTTGGGCGAGCCAGATGCGGACGTTGGTCATTGAGCCGCCCTTCCTTCATCCGAATGGGCGGCCGCATCGAGTGCCAGCGAGGCGGCAACGATGTTGTGCTCGACGATGTCGTCGCCATCAAGCTCCCGTCGCACCGCACCATCGTAGAAAATCGCAACCCGGTCGCAGCAGCCGATCAACTCGTCATAGTCCGTCGAATAGAACAGGATCGCAGTACCTTCGTCCGCGAGCTTTCGCATCAAGGCATAGATTTCCTGCTTGGTGCCGACATCGATGCCGCGCGTCGGATCGTTGAGAAGGAGGATCCGCGCGCCGGTCATCAGCCATTTGCCGATCAGGACCTTCTGCTGGTTGCCGCCGGAGAGGGTCCCCACCACGACATCGGGGTTTGCAGCCTTGATCGCCATGCGCTCGACCTGCCGGCCAATTTCGGCGTTCTCCGAAGCGCGATCGATCATAAGGCGCCGCACATAGCGCCCGATCGAAGCGAGCGACATGTTGTCCCGTACCGTCATCGGCAGGATGAGGCCCTCTGTTTTCCGATCCTCGGGGACAAGTGCGATGCCCACCGCCTTGGATTTCGCCTTGCGGGGGCTGGAGATGGTGACGGAGGCGCCATTGACGCGCACGGTACCGGTGACGCCGCGTAGGACGCCGAAAAGTGCAAGGAACAGTTCCCGCTGGCCTTGGCCGTCCAGACCGCCAAGGCCAACGATTTCGCCGGCATCCACAGAGAGCGAAACATCTTTGATGCGATCGGCCCAGCTAAGATGTTCTATCTCAAGGGCCGGCCGGGGCGCCTTTGTGCGTGCAGGTTTTTCTGGAAAGACATGCTTGAAATCGCGGCCGATCATCATGCGCACGATCTCGCCGTCGGTGTGCTCGCCATTGGCGAAAGTCGCGACGTTCTGCCCATTGCGAAAGACGGAGCACTCATCGGCCAGATGAGCGATCTCATGCATGCGATGGGAGATGTAAAGTATCGCCA
This sequence comes from Mesorhizobium shangrilense, assembly GCF_040537815.1. NCBI lineage: Bacteria > Pseudomonadati > Pseudomonadota > Alphaproteobacteria > Hyphomicrobiales > Phyllobacteriaceae > Mesorhizobium > Mesorhizobium shangrilense. The sequence continues at coordinate 36,578 of NZ_JBEWSZ010000015.1, read as the reverse complement.
CGCCTTCGTTGCGAAGGCGTTCGATGAGGCTGTAGACCTTCTTAACATCTTCGCCCGTCAGCGCGGACGTTGCCTCATCCAGGATGACTAGGCGCGCCCTGCGGCCGAGCGCCTTGGCGATCTCGACCATCTGTTTGCGCGATAGCGACAAGTTCCGGACCAGTTCGCCGGGGTGGATGTCACCGCAACCCACGCGATCCAGGAGGTTCTTCGCGAAACGCCGCTGCGCCGCAAAGTTGACGAAACCCAAGCGTCCCGGCGGCGACGTCAAACAGATGTTCGCTTCGACCGAGAGGTCGGGGATCAGGGACAATTCCTGAAAGATGCCCACGATGCCGTTTTTCATGGCATCGGCCGGAGTCGCAAAGCTGACCGCTTGCCCGTCGAGGAGTATGGCGCCGTCATCGGGGCGAACGACACCGGAGATGATCTTGATAAGGGTCGACTTACCAGCGCCATTTTCGCCAAGCACCGCATGCACAGCCCCACGCTGACACGCGAAGTTCACGGTGTTCAGCGCCGTTACGCCGCCATAGCGCTTCGAGATACCCGAGAGTTGCAGGAATGGCGCCTGACTCAGCTCGCGTGTTCGTCTCGCATTAGTATCGATGGGCGTCATGGACATGGGCGTGGCTAGCTCCGAACACGATGGCTGCACCAAGGATGTGCGCCAAGGGACCCGAATGACCGGACAATGATGTGTCCGCGGCATGCCCCTGCGCAAGGCTTGTGAACAAGGCGAAAGTGCAGGCGCCCCCGCTCATGCGGTGCGAGGTGCGCCATGGCATTTCGTATCCGCCTTCTCCCCATTGCGGCGGGCATTGCCGAGGCAAAGCCCGCCCACGGACCGAACTGGTCATTCGACGACCTGCTTCATGATCTCCTCGGTGCTCTGGTCGACACTGCAGGCTGGAAACGTGTTGTCGGGGAAAAAGCCGCTGCCAAGTTCGGGGAAGAAGCTTATGCCCTGCTTGAAGTTCGGTGCCTTCGTGACCGGCAGAGGCAACGCGATATCCTGTGGCATCACCTCGCCTTGCAGCGCCGACAACGCGGCCTTGATCGCCACTGACGAGATGGCGGGCGGGGCTGCAACGGCGAGACATTTCAACCCCTCGGCCTCGTGCTCCGCGCACATCTGATTGAAGCCGTTCTCACCCTCGCCAGCGATCGGAATCATCGCATGATGAGCGTCCAGCAGGGCTTGCAACGTCCCGTCCGAGCCGCCCTGGTTCGCGATGCCGTCAAAATGGCCATAGACCGCGATGGCGTCAGCAGTCACCTTGTGCGAGGTACCTGAGTCCCAATTTCCGACGACTTGAATAACCTCGTAGTTCTTCCCGCTACCATCGACGATCTCGTGGAAGCCCTTGCTGCGATCGCGATCTGCACCCGTGCCTTGCAAACCCCGCACTTCCAGGATCCTGCCGCCCGGTTTCACATTATCGACCATCCAACGGCCCTGGATGCGACCCATTTCGAAGGTGTCAACATTGACCTGGAGGATCTTGTTGGAATCCGCCCTGTTGTCGAAATTGATCATGACGACGCCGGCTGCATTCGCGCGCCGGATAACGGGCGCAATGCCGGCGGGGCTCACAGCGTCGGTCAGGATCGCATCGAACCCCTGGTTGATGTAGTTGTCGACTGCGGCGACTTGGGCGGCGACGTCCGTTCCCGTGCTGATGGCAGCAAATTCCTTGATCTGGTCCTTAACGCCGGGTTCGCTCGCGTATCCCTTCGCGTTCTTGATCATCTGGATGCGCCATGTGTTGCCGACAAAGCCGTTTACAAGCGCGATACGGTAGGGTCCCGGCTTCTTGGCCCATTGAAAGAATGCCGATTTGGGGAAGGGCGTGAAGCAGTCGGGCAAATAGCCCGGCCCGGAAACCACTTTATAGCCGTCGGCAGCGCTTGCGACACCCGCCCCGAGGGCCAGGATCGATGCAAGAGCGGCGGTGACAAGATGATGGTGCTTTCTCATTTCAACCTCTCTGGATGTTAATTTCTTCTGTGGTCGCTGCCGATATGCTTCGGCTTCATTCGGGCAAAGTCAGGGGCTGTCTTGACCTCCCATGCTCGCCTTCGATGGGGTGGTATTCTCACGTTCGGCAGTCCGGATGGCGATGGCTTCGATCTCGATGAGGTAGCCGTCGTGGAGATGAGGCACCGGCACGACCGAACGCGCCGGACGGACCGCGCCGAATATCTCGCCGAACAGCTGGTTGAAGATCGGCCATCTCTCGATGCCGACCAAGAAAACGGTCACTTTGAGCACCTGCTCAGGACTGCTCCCCGCGGCGCGCAGAATTGTGAAAAGATTGCTTAGGGCCTGCCGCACCTGAGCTTCGAAGCTTCTGTCGCTTTCGCCGCCGTCGGGACGCACCGGCAACTGGCCAGAGACGAATACGAGGTCTCCATGTGCCGCGGCCTGGCAATAATGACCGGTCGGCGTCGGCGCATCCGCCGTCTGGACGCTGAGTGGAGTGCTCATATTCACCATCCCGAGAAGCGATCCCACACGGCGGTAACCTCGCGGGAGCCTTTTGATACGACATTGTAACGATGATGCTGCGCCGCTGTGGCGCATGCGTGATTTGGCAGGATCCGAACCAGCGTGCCAATAGGAAGGTCAGGCAACGCCCTGCGGCTGTCCGGTCGCAGCGAAAGGATTCCATGCTCCTGGCTCGCTCCGCTCATGATGAGATCGGGGATGATCTCACCGTCGAGGTCGCAGACGACGCCATAGCCCTGGCTGACGCGCTGACCTGCAGTGCCGAGATCGCGCGACATCGCCATCCACCCGGCATCTACCAGAATCCGCCGGCCGTCATGCTGATGACCAATGACAGTTGCAAGCACGCTCAACGCGATGTCATCGACCGAGCAGACGCCGAGGCCGGCCATAACCAGGTCGAAGAAGGCGAAAACGCCGGCGCGCACCTCCGTCACCCCCGTGAAGTCGCGAGAAAAAAGGGCTGTTGGCGTCGAGCCGACACTGACGATTGGGCAGGGCAGGCCGGCATTGCGCAGGAGCTCTGCGCTCCGTGTAGCGGCTCGCCGCTCCCGCTCGGCAACGGCCCTAATTTCGTCCACCTCACGACACTCATATGTGGCGCCGGAATAGGTGAGAATACCGCGTAGTTCTGCGCCGCCCTCATGCAATGCGCGCCCTACTGCGAGTACTGTCTCGGTCTCATCCGCGGGCACGCCACCCCGATAACCATCCGCGTCGATCTCGATCAGGACCGGAATCGGATCGCCCTCGAGCCGAGCCTTTGCCGCGACGGCCTCGGCCTGCGCAATGCTATCGACGAGGATCGAAAGATCGACCCCCTTTGCCCGGAGGGCCAAGACCGCATCGAGCTTGTTGGGCGCAATTCCGACAGCATAGAGGATGTCACGCACGCCGGCGTCAGCAAATTGTTCGGCCTCCTTGAGCGTCGACACAGTGATCGGGCCTCTGGGGCTCGTCATGACTCGCCGCGCAACCTCGACGCATTTCGCCGTCTTCATGTGTGGACGAAACGTGACGCTTTGAGCTTCGATCCTGCTCAGTAGACCTGATATATTATTCGACATCCTTTCTTCATCAAGAATGAGAGAAGGAGTCTTCACAAGATCGATTGTCGTATTATTGGACATGAATACGCCCATCCTTGTGTATTGTTACTTTGAGATGATGCCATAGTCGCTTGTGTAAGAAACTAAACTCGCCTCGATCTGTCAGTGTGATTGCTGCCATCCCAATTTAGAATAGGATGTCCGCTATCGTCGATTCATAATCGATGCGTTCTGCGTTAAGGCTGACCTTAATTCTGTCCCGCTTCCGGCTTTGCTGAACTTGCGCCCGAACAGGGTACGCGGAGAGCGGCGAGTGTCGCGCCCTTTCTGCAGAAGGAAGTCATCGCCCGGATTAGAATAGTTATGCGCCCAGCATGTCGAATTGCTTGGTCAGGACGCCTGCTCCAATATGCCTCGTTCCGAGCTAGGGATAAGGCGCAGACGGCGCAACCATGCGGTCATCTCGAGCGACTTAGCCGTGCGTATAAAATATCTGCTCGGATGAAGTTCGTCACTTGATTTCCTCCCGCTTGCCGACCGACCAAAGCGGAGCCCTACGTCGACACACAGATGTCTGCGCGTTGGTCGTCATGATGGCGAGCGATGTTCCGAGGGCGCCTTTCGAGGTCGGCGTGAAGGACGATGTTCGGAGCTTTGAGGGCTTCGACATATGACGATTTCAGAGCTTACGCTTAAGTCGAACGACTTGGAGCCGGTGCGCCAGTTCGAGGTGTTCGCGGGCTCAGGTCGGCGCCGCGAATGGCCTCCAGAGGAGAAGGCGCGGATCGTTGCGGAGAGCTACGAGGCTGGCGAGACGGTTTGGTGGCGGTGGCAGAGTTTCCATGCAGGCCACCCGGGTGGCAGAGCGCGCGGTATACCGGCTGATGTCACACCTGAAAATTCTTCCGCTGGCCAACGAATGGAAGGAGGAGAGCGAAAGCCGGCTGATGCGCGCCAGCCAACAGCACTATTTCTATGCCGATCGCGACGGAATCTTTGAGCCGGCCGCGGCCTTGGGCGATGAGGTCGCAAAGGGCGACCTTGCGGGCACAGTTCTCAACCCTGAAACCCCCGCACAACCCGGCACGAAAGTCCTGTTCCCCGCGTCCGGAACCTGGATTTGCGGCAGGGCAATCGGAAGGGTTCGCAGGGGCGACTGCCTTGGTCATCTGCTTGCCGATGTTTCGCGTGATGAAATCCTGGCCGCGGAATGAACAGGGATTTTCGATCCGACAATGTGGCTCCGCCGCTCCCGCAAATTCTTGATGCAGCCATCCGTAGCGGCGGCCTGTGGATGGACGCCTACGCTGACGACCAAGCCACTGGGCGTTTGGAGCAAAGACTAGCCGCTATGTTCGAGCACGACGTTGCAGCATTTCCGATCCTGACGGGAACGGCGGCGAACGCGCTTGCTCTCGCGCAGATATCGGGACGTTTCGGTCAGATTCTTTGCCACAGATCCTCGCATATCCATGTCGACGAGTGCGGAGCCGTGGAATTCCACAGCCAGGGGAACCGACTGAAGGCCCTTGAGGGCAAGGATGGAAAACTGGAAGCGGGACACATGCATCCGTGGCTTCGGACCTCTCGATGATGTGCATCAACTGCGCACGACGGCGCTCTCGCTCAGTCAGGCGACAGAAGTTGGGACATATTACTGCGCAGACGAGGTGCTGCGGCTGGCGGGCTGGGCCAAGGACAATGGCGCCGCGGTGCATATGGACGGCACCCGCTTCGCCAATGTCGTCGTCGCGTCCGGTTCGACACCCGCCGAGCTTACCTGGCGCGCCGGGGTCGATGTCCTATGTCTCGGAGGCACGAAGGGCGGCGCAATCGGTGCCGAGGTTGTGGTGTTCTTCGACCGCGAAATGGCTGTTGATTTCAAACGGCTGATGAAGCGCTCGGGCCACCTGGCATCCCGCTTGTGGTTTCTGGCGGTTCAGCTCGAGGCCTATTTCGGTGATGATCTTTGGCAAGAGACGGCTCGGCATGCAAACGCGATGGCGCGCCTGTTGGGAAACACGCTCTCGGAAAGCGGCCTGGTGTCACCTTGTTACCCTGTGCAGACCAACATGGTTTTTCTGAAGGCGGGGATGAGCACATATGAACATCTTCGAGAGCTCGGGTACAAATTCTATCTGATAGAAGATGAGATCGAGGGTAAGGTCGCCAGATTTGTTACGTCATGCGCTACAAAACCGGAAGATGTTGAAACGCTGGCTGATGTGATCATCAGTGCGCGCTCCATTGATGATTGATGATGATTATGCGGGCCGTCAAAAAGTCGGCTCGTGCCAGGCCCTGCCTACAATCTCGCCAATCAGCGCTTGAAGCGTGTGGTGAACCCGGAGTCACGGTTGACCACGACTTCAAGCTCTGGCGCAATGAGCGGTCATCCCTGCCGAACCGGGCGAGAAATAGCGGCGTGACATCCCCGCCTTTTCATGCTCCCATTCTCGGACGGAACGGTGTCCCCATCTTCGTTGGCCGCCCCAGCACAAGGGCGGTCAATGTCATCTCCTAAGCGGAGGACTACGAGTGGAAACCCGTCATATCTCTGTAACGAACACTTTTCATAGTAATCCTGTAGAGATTGCTCCTTGCGCATGGCACGTGTCATCCAAGTCGCGATCTGATGGCACTAAAGCCGATCGAGAGAGCCGACAGATCGTCTCCAAGCGTTACAAAGGTCGGCGAGAGCGCCAGTGCTGCTTCGCGCAACCTCGGATCTGCCGCGGGTAGTGCCCACTTTTTTCCCTCGCGCAGGGCTGCGTTTGCGATATGACTCAGGTCCGCCACATCTTCATCCGATGCTGTAAAAGCGCCTCGTGCTCGGGTCATCGAAAGATCCGCCGGCCCCATGAAGAGCCCATCAACGCACGGCAGAGCTGCGATTGCCGAGGCATCCGCGAAGGCTTCCGCCGTTTCGATCATCGCATAGCAATGACGCTGTTCGTTCTCTATCCGAAAAAAATTGTCGTCCGCACCTTGATAGCGCTGTGTCCTGCTGTAGCCCACTCCTCGCGTTCCGCGCGGAGTGAACTTGGCGTATTCAGTTACTTCCCTGGCATGCGCGATGTTACGAAGCTGCGGCAGGACGATGGCATCGGCTCCTATATCCAAGGCATTCTGGATATTAGGGCGTGTCGCTTCCGCGAGCCGTACATAAGCCTGCAAACCGATTGACTGGCAAAATGGTAGCAATTGATCCAAGGCACGCAAATCCAATGTGCCGTGTTCCATGTCGAAAAGCACAAGGTCGAACCCGGCCAAGCGGGCAATCTCACAGGCTTTTTGATTATCGCTTTCAAGCCAGAAGCCGATCGCAGGTTTCACCGATTCACGCGCACTCGTCATCGAGGTCTCAATCCTTCAATTTGCACGAAAGTAAGTTAGATCCGTTGTCAGGCGACGCTCTTGCGAACATGGGCAGCCAAGGCCTTCGCAACACCTTCGAATCCCTTGTCGCGGAAATAGATCACGACCTCCGCATCCGACAACCGAGGCAGGCCAGAATCGGCCCCCAAGACCCGCAGGCCTTCGGTCACCTCGGTCTTGCCCATTGCCGTGATCCCGATGCCCGCGATGACCGAGGCTCGGATTCCGGCCATTGTGCTGCTGTTGCAGACCGCAACCCATTGCTGTCCGACGCTTGACAGCGCCCGCACGGCAGCTTTCCGGTAGAAACAAGGATCCGGGAGGATGACCAGGGGAAGTGGCTGGCGCATGGGACTCGGAACAGCGCTTGACGCTACCCAGACCAGTTGCTCCGACCAGAGGGGGACCGAATTCGAACCATTTGCCTCGGCGGCGATGACGATGAGATCGAGGCGGCCCTGCAACATTTCGAGCATCAAATTGTTGCTCAGCTTGACCTGAACCTGAAGGTTGGCATCAGGAAACACTTTGGAAAAGGAGTGTAGGACGGCTGGAAGTCTGTAATTGCCGAGTTCTTCCAATATCCCAAGCCGCACGAACGCTTTGAGGCTAGGCAAGGTCAGTCTGGCCATTGCTTCGTCGTGCAATGCAATGATCTGGCGCGCATATTCCATCAGGGTCAGACCGACAGGTGTCAGCGGCACGCCGCGCGTCGAGGTTCGCTCGAACACCTGGCTGCCGACCCGCTCCTCCAACCGCTTGATCTGCAAACTGATCGCCGGCTGACTGCGGCCGAGAACCTCGGCTGCCTGTGAGAAGCCGCCCGATTGATAGACGGTGGCAAAAGCCCTGAGCAAGTCGACATCCAGATCGCCCGGCATTTTGTATTTCATTTCCATATGGAGTTTATAAAAACAATAAATTTGTAAAATACCATAACGGCAGATAGCCTTGCACACAAGATGCGGAGAGCGCTGGTGAACGTTGGAGAAAATGCACGACGACGAGGCGAGCGCGGGCAACTCGCGTGCCTGCTGGTTCCGCCATTGCTGACGCTACTCGTTCTGTTTGTCGCGCCCATTTCGCTGATGGCGGTCTACGGCTTCTGGGCAACCGACGAGAACTATCTGATCCAGCAGTCGCTACAGCTCACCCAATATGAAAAGATCGTCCACGATCCGCTGTATCTGGGGACGCTTGTTTCATCTGCCGGCATGGCGTTGATGACAACGGTCGGTGCACTGTTGCTCGCACTGCCGCTCTCTTACTATCTTGTTCGTTTCGTCTCGCCGCGATGGCGCGTCCTGCTGGTGCTGGCGCTGATCGTGCCCGGCTGGGTCAGCGTGCTGATCCGAACCTATTCTTGGAACCTCGTGATTGGCGAGGCTGGTCTGATGAACTGGCTTCTGCTCTCGACAGGTGTGATCAACGAACCAATCAGGCTACTATTCACCAAGACATCGGTCGTCATTGGTCTCGTCTATATTTACCTGCCCTACATGCTGGTGCCGATCTATGCATCGATCGAGCGCCTCGACGAGTCCCTGCTCGAAGCCGCAGAAAATCTCGGAGCAGGGCCGTTCCGACGTTTCCTTCACGTAACGCTACCCTTGATATCGCCTGGCATCGTTGCCGGCTGCGTGATCACGTTCATTCCCGCCGTGGGTGAATATGTGGTGCCGAACATGCTCGGCGGTCTGAAGGGCATGATGTACGGCAATCTCATCACGACGGCCTTCTCGAATTTCGATTGGCCCTTAGGGGCTGCGCTTTCGATGGTTCTCTTGGCGAGCATCTTGGCCTGCCTGTTGATTGTCGGTCGCTTTCTCGACGTCAACCGCAGCGTTCTGGGTCGCGAGTAGGTGGCATGTTGACACGTTGGGCTCTCGGAACATTTTCACTCATCATCTATGCAATCGTCTATCTGCCGATCGCACTCATCGTCCTCACCAGTTTCAACCAGAGTCCGATCACCACATTGCCGATCGAGCATCTCGACATCCACTGGTACAAAGCACTGTTCGACGACACGAAGACGCTGCAGTCGCTCTGGACGAGCCTTCAGGTCGGGGGGATCTCCACTCTTGTCGCCACCATTCTTGGCCTTATGTCCGCCCTGGCGATCGTTCGTCACAATTTTCGCGGCAAGAATGTTTTTCTGCTTTTGACCATCATGCCGATGCTTGCGCCAGGCATCATCATGGGTGTCTCGCTTCTGCTGTTCGCGCGCGCTGTGGGCTTCCAGACAGGGTTCGTCGCCGTCCTGCTCGGCCACATTCTGCTGGCGTTGCCCTACTGCACCTTCATCCTTATCTCCAGCCTGGCCCGTTTCGACCGGTCGCTGGAAGAGGCTGCGCGGGGTCTGGGCGCTGGTGAACTAGCGGTGCTGCGGTGCGTCACCCTGCCGGGCATCGCGCCGGGAATTATCGGCGCTGCACTCTTTGCCTTTACGATTTCGATCGGCGAGTTCGTCGTCAGTTTCTTCCTGACGTCAGCTGGCACGACGACGCTGCCCATCCGGATCTATTCGATCGTCAAGGTGGGAATTACCCCCGAGATTAATGCCGTGTCCACGCTCATCCTCGTGGCGACGCTCGCCTTGAGCGCCGTGGCACTCCGTCTAACTTGGTCCAAACGCAACTAATATCAGTGGGAGGTTATGCATGAATAGGCGTCAAATACTCGTGGCAAGCGCGGCAGCCATCACGATCGCGCTGCCCGGCGTCAGCTGGGCAGAGGATGAGAAAATCGGCGGTGAAATCAACGTATTGAGCTGGGGCAACTATATCGACTTCGCCTTACCTGCCTTTGAAAAGAAATACGGCGTCAAGGTCAACATCGACTACTACGCCGACGAGAAGGAGGCGATGAATAAGATACGAGCCACTGGCCTTGGCACTTACGACATCGTCTTTCTCGGCGTCGGACAGGAAGAGGTGGCTATGAAGCAAGGGCTGACCGATCCGATCGACGTCTCGAAGCTCAGCAACTTCAAGGACATGTATGAGCCATTCCAGAAGCCGAAGGCAGACGGCACGTATGATCACGTCACCTACTCGTGGGGTGCCAACGGCCTGATCGCCTACGATCCCTCCAAGACGGGCGGGCCAATCAAATCCTGGAAGGATGTTTATTCAGGCAAGTTCAAGGGCCGCATCGGCAAGATCGACAAGGCGAACGAGCAAGCCTACCGCAGTGTCTTCCAGGCCGGCCTCAAATACGGACCAATGAACGACGAACAGTGGGGCACGGTCGAGAAGACGCTGGGGGCCGACATGCCTCAGGTGCGCACCGTGTACCAGCACTATGATGAGATGACACAACTGCTCGCCGCCGGCGAAATCTGGATCGCCGACACCGACGACGGAGGCTTCCGTCAGGCGAAAGCCAAGGGCCTGAACCTCGAACTTGCTTATCCAGAGGAAGGCTTCATTGCTTGGTATGACGGTCCCTGCCTCATTAAGAACGCGCCGCACCCGGAAGCAGCCTATGCCTTCATTGATCACATGATCTCGGCGGAGACGCAGGCCCAGCTCGGCAAGGAACTCGGCTACGCGCCGGCCAACTCGAAGGCTGTCGCCTTGATGGATCCGGCGCTCCGCAAAACCCTCGGCGTCGATAAGAGCGAGGAGAACCTAGCGCGCGTCCAGTTCCAACGCGACCTCGGTGCCGCATATGAAAACAAGGCAACTGAGGTCTGGCAGAAAGCCAAGGCTCAGGTTCAATGAAGCGCGCGCGGCTAGGCGGGAAGCCGCCTAGCCGCCACTACTTTGGTGAAAAACAGTGACGCTCCAGCTCAATAGTATCGAAAAATCCTTCGGCGAGGCCCATGCTGTGAGGGGAGTTAGTTTCTCACTGTCACAGGGCGAAGTTTTAAGCCTGCTCGGACCCTCTGGCTGCGGCAAGACAACGACCCTGCGCATGATCGCTGGCTTCGAGCAGCCGAGCGCTGGCACGATCATGCTCGCCGGAAAGGACATTACTCATACACCGGCCAGACACCGGAATATCGGCATGGTCTTCCAGTCATACGCGCTGTTTCCGCATATGAACGTCGCTGACAATGTCTCTTTCGGACTCCGGATGCGCGGGATGGGACGCGCTGAACGTGAAGAGCGCATCAGGTCGGCGCTCGACATCGTTCGCATGGGCTCGTTCGCCGATAGGTCGACGAAGCAGCTCTCTGGCGGCCAGCAACAGCGCGTGGCCCTGGCGCGCGCGCTGGCGATCAGGCCGGACATTCTTCTTCTGGACGAGCCGCTATCAGCACTTGATCTGAAGTTGCGTGAAGAAATGCGCGACGAAATTAGTCGCATCGTGCGAGAACTCAAGATCACGACGGTTTTTGTCACCCATGACCAGAGCGAGGCGCTGGTTCTGGCCGACTACGTCGCGGTGATGAATGGCGGCGTCGTCGAACAGTTGGATACGCCAACGCGCCTGTATCGGAATCCGGAAACGCCATTCGTGGCCAATTTCATTGGTGGTGCAAACGTAATCAAGGGCGCGGTGTCGCGGCTTGGAAACTTCACCGCCGCAGGTGACATTGCCATTCCCTTGCCCTGCGGCGCCGAGTCGACCGTGAAGGCGATCGCCATCCGGCCAGAAGATATCCGCCTGCTGCCCCTGTCCGCGTCTGCTGACCTCGCCGGCACTGTTGAACAGTGCCGTTTCCTCGGGGGCATCACCGAATATGTCGTGAGTGTCTCACCAGCCCTGGCATTGACGGTCCGCACTGAAAGCTACGAGCCCTTCAAGATTGGCCGTCGCGTCCATCTCGAGATCCGGCGCGACAGAGTCATCTGTCTACGTACCAATTGAGTGATCAAGCATGAAAATTACCGGGCTGGAGACTTTCTGTCTCGACTATCGCATGCCTTACCCTCTCACCTATGCTCGTGGCGAGTACCGGTCCCGCGAGGCCGTGCTGGTCAAAGTCCACACGGACGATCCCGATATTTTCGGCTGGGGCGAGGCGGCGATGTGGGGGGGGCCTTGGGCTACCACCGCAACTGTCCTTGAGAAGCAGATCCAGCCGCTGATTGTCGGCCAGGATCCGCGACGCCTGGAGTATTTGTGGGAGAAGGTCTACCAGGAGACCTATTACCATGGCCGAAAGGGCATTTTGCTCTCTTGCCTGTCTGGGGTCGACATTGCGCTGTGGGACATTCTAGGCAAGATTGCGGGGCAGCCCGTCTGGCGGCTGCTGGGCGGCTTCGCGCGCCCCCTTAGGGCCTATGCCTCCTCGGGCTATTACCGGCGCGGCTATTCCACCAACGACCTCGCCAATGATGTCGCCGCGGCGCGGGCTGCCGGGTACCTAGGCTATAAGATGAAAGTCGGAAACATAGCCACGGCGGTACATGCCCGCGTTCTCGACGAAACGCCGCTGCGGGTTTCACTTGGCGAGGATTTTGCCCGCGTGCGAGCCGCGCGTGAAGCGCTAGGCGGCGACTTGGACCTGATGTGCGATGCAACGACGTCGCTCGACGCCAGGACGGCCATGACCTATGCGGATGAATTCGAGCGCATCGGGGTCCGCTGGTTCGAAGAGCCGACGCAACCAGAAAACATCGCCGGCTGCGCGGACCTCGCCCGCCGCACGCGCGTGCCGATTGCTGGCTTCGAAACCGAGACCAGCAAGTTCAATTTTGCCGCACTGATCGATGCTGGCGCCATTCAGATGGTCCAGCCGGACCTCATCCAGGTGGGCGGTATCACCGAGGCGCGCAAGATCGCTGCCTATGCGCAAATGCGACATCTCGGTTTTTCGAGCAAAAACTACAGCACTGCGGTCAGCCTTGCCGCCTGCCTGAACCTGCTCTACGCGCTGCCAAATGGCGACTACTTCGAATGCGACATGGATCCTTCACCTTGGCGGGAGCAAATCCTGAAGGCACCCCTGTTCGATTTGGACGCCGGCATGGCTCAGCCGTTTGACCGCCCGGGCCTTGGATTAGAGATCGATGAGGCCGTTCTCGCGACATGGCGGGTGACACCATGATGCGCCGGACATTCGATAGCGCGCTATTTCGCGGCAAGGTGGCACTGGTGACAGGCGCGGCGAGCGGTATTGGCGCGGGGACCGCGCGCGCCTTCGCCGATCTTGGCGCTCATGTCATCATCCAGGACATCGACACGCGGCAACTCGAACAGCGAGCGAAGGAAATTGGCAGGGACTGCCAGACGATCACCGCCATCGGCGGCGATCTTTCGGCTTGCGGGACGGCCGACGTGGTGTTCGACCAGGCGCTTGCGGCCCACAACCGTGTTGATTTCCTGGTCAACAACGCTGGGCGTTCCTGGGGTGTCACAACCGACGCCATTACCATGGACCAGACCAATGAATTGATGGAACTGAACTTCAACAGCGTCCTGTGGCTGTCGAAGCGATTTATCGCGCATGGTCGGGAACATGGTGAAGGTGGTTCCATCATCCAGATATCGTCGACGGCCGGCATCGCCGGGTTTCAGCGTCGGGCCGTCTACTGCGCGACAAAATTCGGCGTCATCGGCCTGACCAAGGTGCTTGCGCTGGATCATGCGCGCGACAATATCCGCGTTAACGCGATCTTGCCGCATGTCGTGGAGACCGACATGTTCCGTGCTGTGGCAACACCACTCGATGCGTCGACATGGCGAGCCGGCATTCCAATGGGAAGGTTCGCGCAGGTCGAGGACGTCGCCAATCTTGCGATGTTTTTGTGTTCACCGGCTGCAAGTTATCTTACGGGTGGCCTCTATCCCGTTGATGGCGGTGCCATGGCGGGATCATTTGGGGGGGAAGCATGACCGTAATACGTATGGCAAGCCGTCACACCGAACTGGCGTTCTGGTTGATGACGCCGAACGAGAATGCCTGCGAGATCGCATCGATCCTGGGCTACGGCACCGTCATTATCGACATCGAGCATGGTACGTTCGAACCATCGACCGCCGCGCGCAGCATTACGATCGCCAAGGCCCTTGGCATGACCGTCTATACACGCGTCGACAGCGCAGAGCGCGTGCCTATTCAACATGCGCTCGATTTTGGCAGCGACGGTGTGATACTGCCACAAATCACCGGCTTGGCTCATGCACGCGTGGCGACAGCCTTTGCCAAATTCCCACCCCTGGGTGTACGCGGCTTCGGCGGTGGCAAGACGGTCAACTACATGCCGGTTCCGCCGCAATTTGTTGCGGCCGAGAACCGACGCACGAAATGCTGGGTCATAATCGAGACCGTGCAGGCGCTTGACGATGTCGAGCAGATCGCAGCGTTGGAAACGGTTGATGGCCTTTTCATTGGTCCCAACGACCTGTCGCTGGCCCGCGGGCGCGGTGAATATCTCGCTGACGGCCGCGACCACGACGATATCCGGCGGATTGCCCGGGCGGCGCAAGCCCAGGAAAAGCCCTGGGCAATGCCGATCGCAAGCATCCCAGACCGCGACCTGGCACGCAGTCTCAATATCGCCTTCATGGCAACCACCGACGATCTGACAGCACTGCGCGACGGTTTGGTCGCCGGCTTGCAGATGGTGGAGGAGCCAAATTGACGGGCGACAAAACGATCTGGATCAACGGCGTTTGGGAACTTGGCTCGGAACCGGGCTTGCCTGTCATCAATCCAGTTACGGAAGAAGAAATCTCTATTGTTCTCAGCGCTGGTCACGATCAGATAACACGCGCGATTGAAGCAGCGGCATCGGCGCAACCGGCCTGGGCCAGTCTCGAACCGTGGCGGCGGGCTGAAGCGCTGCGCGCGATCGGCGCTTGTCTGCTACAACATCAACAGGAACTTGCGAATCTCATTTCGCTTGAGGTTGGGAAACCACTTCGCAAGGCGCGCGAAGATGTGGAAGGCGCCGCCAGTTACCTTGAATATATGGCGCAATGGGACCGCCGCATAGAAGGCGAGATCCTTCCAGCCGACAATCGTGATGAGACAATTTTGCTGACCCGCGTGCCGATCGGCGTCGTGGCCGCCATCACCGCCTGGAACTATCCGCTCGACCTTTTTATCCGCAAGGCGGCGCCGGCACTGATCGCCGGCAATACAATGGTGGTGAAGCCCACGGAGGTTACGCCGCTCGCTTGCATCAGAGCCATCCAGCTAATTGCCGCTAATGATTGCCTGCCTGCCGGGGTCTTGAATCTCGTCACCGGGGGCGGTGCGGTAGGGGCGGCCTTGTGCTCGCATTCCTTGGTGAACATGATCACGATGACGGGGCATCGCGACACCGGCAAGAGGATCATGGCCGCGGCAGCGGCAAATCTTTCGCGCGTTTCGTTGGAGCTTGGCGGCAGCGCCCCGGCCATCATCTGGAAGGACGCGGATCTAGACCTCGCAGCTGATGCCATCGCATTTGCCAGTTTCGAGAATACCGGTCAGGTCTGCACCTCGTCGGAGCGTATTCTTGTTCATCAGGATGTGCACGACGACTTTGTCGAGCGTCTGGTTGAACGCGCCAATGGAATGCGGGTCGGCAACCCTTGCGACGATGTCGATCTCGGTCCTTTGGTCAATCGCACCCACTTTCGTAAAGTGACCCACGCAATTGATCTGGCCCAAACAGAAGGCGGCGCACTTCGCTGCGGAGGGCACGGCATCCCGTCACTGCCGGGCAACGGATATTGGGTGCGTCCCACGGTGATTACCGGCGTCACGCAGGACATGTCACTCTTCAAGGAAGAAACCTTCGGGCCGATAGCGCCGATCATCCGCATCGCCAGCTACGAAGAAGCAATCAGCCTTGCCAACGCGACGCGTTATGGCCTGTCAGCCTTTCTATTCAGCAACGACTATCGCCTGATCATGCGCGCGCAGAACGATCTGCGCTTTGGCGAAATCTATATCAATCGGAGCATGGGAGAGGCACTGCAAGGGTTCCACAATGGGCATCTGGAGTCCGGCATGGGCGGCGAGGACGGCAAGCACGGCGTGCTGAAATACACTCAGATCCGCGCCGTCTACCACCGTTACACCTAGGCGGACCATGGAGGAGTTCGATTTCATCGTCATCGGTGCGGGCTCGGCGGGCTGCGTACTCGCCAACAGGCTCAGTGCTGACAGCCGAAATTCGGTCCTGCTCGTGGAAGCCGGCGGCAGCGACAGTTCGCCGATTATCAAGATGCCGGCGGCGACCGACCTTTACGGCATCGGTAACCCGAAATACGACTGGCGCTACCTCACGGAACCGGACCCGACCAGGAATGGCCGGCGGGACGTGTGGCCGCGCGGAAAGGTCATCGGCGGCAGCAGCTCGTTATGTGGGCTGGTTTATATGCGCGGCCAAGCCAGTGACTATGACAGCTGGGCGGCGCTCGGGAATGCCGGGTGGTCTTACGCAGATGTCTTGCCCTATTTCATCCGCAGCGAGGCGAACGAGAACGGTGCGAACCAGTTTCATGGTGGCGATGGTCCGTTGCACACATCCAATCTTCGAAGCCGCCATCCGCTGGCAGAGACATTCGTGCAGGCAGCAATCGCCTCCGGCCTGCCAGTCAACAATGATTTCAACGGGGTGTCGCAGGAAGGAGCTGGTTTCGTCCAGGCCAACCAGATATTCGGCCGGCGCCACAGTGCCGCCGACGCCTATCTGAAGCCAATTCGAGGTCGCAAGAACCTGCAAATCCGCTCCAAGGCGCAGGTATCACGTGTGCTGATTGAGGACCGGTGTGCGATCGGGATCGAATATTTTCGGCCCGACAACACTCACCATTTCGTCCGCGCGCGTCGCGAGGTCATCCTGTCGGCAGGCACGATCGCCTCACCGCAGTTACTTATGCTTTCTGGTATTGGCGATGCCGCTGAACTCTCTGCCTACGGACCGGTGACCCATCATTTGCCCGGTGTCGGCAAGAACCTGCAAGATCACGTCGGCGTCTATCTTACCTATCGCGTCGACCAGCCAACTTACAATTCTGAGGCGGGCTTGTTCAGGTCGGCGCTGCATGGACTCAACTGGTTGTTGCGGGGGCGCGGACCTGGAACAGCGCCTGGCGCGCAGGCCATGGCTTTTGTGCGATCAGACGTGACGCGGCCGGATCCGGATCTGCAGCTTCATTTCACGCCGATAGGCTACAAGCTGACGCCGGACGAACTCGTCATCCTCAAGGATCCGGTGGTGACCGCGATACCGAATGTCAGCCGTCCAGAAAGTCGCAGTCACCTTGCCCTGCGTAGTGCCGATTTCCGCGACACACCTCGGATATTCAGTCGACTCTTGGATGCGGAAGCCGATGTGCGGTTACTCACCATCGGCTGCCGACGCATTCGAGAGATATTCGCAGCGCCGCCGCTCGCACAGCATGTGATCGAGGAATTGGCGCCAGGACAAGGGGAGATGACGGACGAGGGCTGGGAGCGGTTCCTCCGCCGAGAAAGCGTTACGGTCTTTCACCCGGTCGGGACCTGTAAGATGGGGACTGATCCGATGGCGGTCGTCGACAGCTCACTGCGTGTGCGTGGCGTTGCCAGGCTGCGGGTTATCGACGCTTCGATCATGCCGCACCTTGTAAGCGGCAACACCAATGCACCGACAATGATGATTGGCGAACGCGGGGCCGATCTGATCTTGGCGGACAAGGGGGCGTCATCATCGTGACGCGCATTGAGACCATCGATTTGTTCCTGCTGCAGGTACCACGGTTCGATCCTGCCCGCGACCCCATCAGGGACTTGCTGCTGGTGCGGGCGCGGGCCGGGCAATACGAGGGCTGGGGTGAATGCGAGGCCGCGCCTTTCGTGTCGCTGGCGGCCTTTCTCACGCCGGAATCGCACAGCACCTGTCGGCCGGTCGGTGCCTCGGTGCTTGGCCAGAGGCTCGAAAGCCCAGCTGATATCGCCGATATTACGCGCCGCGTCTGGCAGGACAGCATGAATGTTCTTCAGGCGCCGCATATCTATTCCGGCGTGGAAATGGCGCTGTGGGACCTGCTGGGGAAGAGATACGAGGAGCCAGTCTATCGGCTGCTCGGCTATGACAAGGCTTTCGCCAAAC
The DNA here is from genome assembly GCF_040537815.1 of Mesorhizobium shangrilense. Classification (NCBI taxonomy): domain Bacteria; kingdom Pseudomonadati; phylum Pseudomonadota; class Alphaproteobacteria; order Hyphomicrobiales; family Phyllobacteriaceae; genus Mesorhizobium; species Mesorhizobium shangrilense. The sequence goes on along the minus strand of NZ_JBEWSZ010000015.1, from coordinate 18,651 downwards.
AGCCTTATGTTGTGGTGCCCTTTGCCGCGGTGCCTGAACAGACATTCGAGCGAATGCGCCACATCCGGCAGGCCGGCTACAGAGCGGTCAAGACCGGTTGGAGCGGATTCGGTCACGGCAATATCGCCAGCGACCTCTCCCAACTTGCCGCGGCGCGGGAGGGTCTGGGCGCTGATGCTCGCCTGTTCATTGATGCGGCACGCATTTGGGGTTGTGACGTTGTCGCCGCAAAGCGCTACTGCCCACTGTTCGATCAGTTCTCCATCGAGTGGGTGGAAGAGCCATTCGACCCGACAGCGCTCAACGCCTATGCGGATTTTGCCGCTCATCACGGTCGCATGCGGCTTGCCGCAGGCGAAAACATCCACAGCATCCAACAGGCGCAGCAATTGCTCAACATCGCCGGCATTGGCGTCATCCAGATCGATTGCGGGCGTGTCGGTGGGATTGGAGCGGCCAAAGAGATTGCCCAATACGCCGATCTGCGCTGTGCTCGCTATATCAATCACACCTACACGTCCCACCTGGCCCTGAGCGCGTCCCTGCAGGCCTATGCTGGACTTGAACGGCAGGATCTGTGCGAATATCCGATGGATCCGACATCACTGTCGTGGTCGATCTGCCGAGAACACCTGTTGGTCGGTGGCGATGGCGAGGTTACGATTCCGAACGCACCGGGCCTCGGGATAACTATAAGTCTTGACGACCTGCAACGATACGTCGTGGACTTGGAAATCCGGATAGGCCGAACGACACTCTATAGAACTCCAAGCATTCGATAGTTTTGTCAGGCCGCCGTCGAACGTCGCGACAATACAACGGGGGCGCGATGATGACCGCTTGCGGGTCGGTTCAACGACTCCAATAATTTCGGTATATGTCCGTATGGCGCAAAGCGGCCGGTACTCATGCTTGCGCCGGCACCCAGTTCGCCAAGCACCGGGCCACCAAACTCCGTGTATTTCGCCAGGGTCCCCTGCTTCGATATCCGCGCTTCCGGACCGCCGCTGGGATGGACGTCTCCCGAATCTAGGACACGGCCGTCCGCCGTCGTGATCTGCACATCCGCCCAGCGGCGGTCGGAAAGCACTGCAGGTCGCGAACACCAGTGCAGTTGTATTTGATTTGGGAATCCCAGCCTCCCAATTCTCATAACCGCCAAACAGGACCGAAACGCGCATTCTCACATTTAAGTGCCAAGCGACTGACGCTATTTCGCTGATTCAGTGATTGTGTGATGCAGCCGACTGGGCGCCGAGCCAAAGCTGATACCATCGATCTGTCCACGAACAATCTGAGACGTGTTCCATCCGTCAGTCATTTGGTCGGTCGCTTTTGACCAGGCCCGGTTCGGATCCGGCCAAGGAATGGCATCTACAAGCGCGCGCGTATAGGGATGACGCGGTCGTTCGATTACCTCGCGGGGCGCGCCAGCTTCGACAACACGGCCCTGATGTAGTACCAAGACGTAGTCGCTGATGTGATATGCAGTTGCGAGATCGTGGGTGATATAGATGATCGAAATATTGTGCTCATCCTTGAGGGCTCGCAAATGCTCTAGGATCGACATCCGGAGAGAAGCGTCGATCATCGATACTGGCTCATCGGCAACGATCAGCTTAGGTCGCAGCGACAGGGCCCGCGCTACCATCAGGCGCTGCCTTTGTCCGCCCGAAAGTTGATGCGGAAAGCGGTCCAGCACCTCCGGCGCGGAGAGACCTACAGCCGCGCAGGCATTGGTCATGATTTCATAGATTTCGTCGCGATGTTTTGCGACCCCGAACTGCAGCAGCGGCAAAGCTAGCGTCCGGTCAACCCGGTAGAAAGGATTGAAAGACCCGTAAGGATCTTGGAAGATCGCCTGCACCTCTCGACGGTACCGGGCCGCAACTTTGCCATGCAGCCGTTTAATTGCCATTCCACGGTAAAGCACTTCCCCGCCGGAAGGCGACTCGAGGCCTAGGATCAGACGTCCCAGCGTGGTCTTGCCGGAGCCTGATTGGCCGACTACCGCGACCACGCTAGGCCGATCCTCCGAAAGCGAGAGGCTGAAGGGTTCCAGGGCAACTTTCTGTTTGCCACCGAAGATACCGCCAAAGGTCTTGGACACGTTCCCGAGGCTGAGAAGCATGCGACCTGAGGCCGGTTGCGCCTGCGCCTGATTTCTCTCCTTGCGGTTGCTGACCGTCGGAACGCTGCTGATCAGCAACTTGGAGTACGGGTGGGCAGGTTTGGCAAACATCATCCGGATCGGCGCGTCATCGACGATGCACCCATGCTGCATGACGACGACACGGTCGGTCGCTTGCGCCATTAGTCCCATGTCGTGGCCGATAAGGAGCAGACCGCTGCCAATGCGGTCCTGTATCTCGACGAGCATATTCATCACTTGCCGCTGCGAAATTACATCAAGGGCGCTGGTCGGTTCATCGGCAATGATTACTCTTGGCTGCATCGCCACCGCGATGGCAATACAGACGCGCTGTTTCATCCCACCAGAAAGTTCGTGAGGAAACATCTCAGCGACCGCATGGGATAGGCCGACGCCTTCCAGTCCCGTACGGATCGCTGCCGCCTCTTCGTCTCGCGAGCGCTTCTGGCCGTGGTCCCACAACCCATCGAGGAACTGCTCGCGGATGCGTAGGACCGGATTAAGCGAATTCATTCCACCCTGGGGGACATAGGCGATTGTTTGTAATCGTGCTCGCCGAATGCCTTCTTCATCCAGCTTCAGGAGATCTACCCCATCCAGATGAGCCGAGCCGCTCACGATTCGGCCGGGCTTCTTGATCATTCGCACCAACGCCAGCGCGGTGGTCGTCTTGCCTGATCCTGACTCACCTACGATGCCGACTTTTTCGCCGGCAGCTATAGAAAAACTGACGTCGCGTACCGCATGGATGAGACTCGTCGGAGTTGCGAAGTCGACGCTGAGGTTTAGAACGCGGAGCAATGTCATGGTCAGCCGAGCCGCCGCAATCGCGGATTGGAAAGTTCGTCGAGCCCCACATTGACGAAATAGAGACCGACAAAGAGCGTCATCAGGATAAGGACTGGTGGTAGAATCCACCACCACATGCCGGAAAGGAAAGCAGAATAGGTCATTAGCCAGTAAATGGTCATACCCAAGGTGGGTTCATTCTGCGGCCCTAGCCCCATTGCCTCCATGCCGATGCTGGCGAGAATCGCGTCGGCCATCGCCGCGACGAAAGCGGACATTAGGAATGGGAGCAGGTTTGGAGTAATTTCGGCCAAGATGATACGGAAGGGTCCTTCGCCGGAGATTCGAGCGACATCCACGAACATTGATGTTCTCATCACCAGCATTTGACTTCGGATCTGTCGCGCTGGAACCCGCCACGCTAAGGCTGCGATGATCAGCGCCATTCCCATCGAGGTCAGGCCCGTCTGAACCACCGACGAGATCATCACGAGGAAGAGGAGCGCTGGGACAGTCAACGATACGTCGATTAGCCAGCTAATGATGCGATCTGTCCATCCACCGAAATAGGCGGCAACGAAGCCGAGCGCGGCGCCGAGTAAGGTCCCGATGGCCCCCGCGATCAGCCCGGTTCTGACGGTCAAATAGGTTCCCTGGATCATGACGGCGATGAGGTTACGGCCCTGCGCGTCTACCCCAAACAGGTATTCGCTGGTGGGCGGGCTTGACGCCGGTGCTGATAAAGGCGCGGCGGTGGAGACGTCGATCACCAGCCGGCCCAACCCTGCAAACGCAGCAAGCACAAGCAACATCACCATTCCAAAGAGAAGTGAAGGATTGCGCCAAAGGTAACGGAGCACGGCAAGCGCTTTACCGTGAGCCGATCCCCACGCGGGTTCCATCCCAGTATGCTCGATACGGTTCGACGTGGGGGCCATCACGCTTCAACCCGGATTCTGGGATCGATCCATGGAGCGATCAGGTCAACAATGAACATCGATGCAGCAACCGTGACGACGAGGATCAGGACGATCCCATAGATGGTTGGATAGTCGAACAGAGAGATCGACTGGAACAATAGGGTGCCGACACCAGGGTAACCAAAAACCACTTCTACCAGGATCGCGCCGGCGACGATCTGTCCCATGCTTAGCGCGAGCGCTGTTACCTGCGGCAGGATCGCTGTTCGAATTCCATACCGGAAGAAGATCCGACTCGGTTTGAGGCCGCGGGCGCGCGCAAACTCGACGTAGTCCTCGCCTTGGACTGAGATCATCATGCCCCGCATGCCGATCGCCCAAACTCCGACCGAGGCGATCACGATGGACAGAGCGGGAAGAACGGAATGATCCAGCACTTCAAGCGCAAAGGACCAGGACCAGGTCGGAATAGAAAATATGTCGTAGCCGCCCGAGACCGGGAACCAGCCTGTAGTGGCGGCGAGGAGATAGATCAGAACGAGTCCAACTAAATAGAACGGCAGGGCTGAAAGCACCATCATGAGCGCATTTAGCGCTTGTAGAGCTCCCGCTCGGCGATACTTTGCAGCCGCCGCGCCAAGTAACGTGCCCGCGGCGAAGGCGATTACTGTTGCGCTGAATAACAAACCGAGTGTCCAAGGAAGAGCACGCCCTATCAGCTCGCTGACCGGCGTCGGATAGCTGATGATGGAAGGGCCGAAGTCAAACCGAACGGCGTTCCAGAGATAAGTCACGTACTGTTCCCATAGGGTCTTGTTGAGGCCGAACTTTTCAGAGAAGACCTCCGACATCTCCTTGATCCGGCTCGGACTGATGCCGGATGTGGCGGCCAGGAGGGTTAGTTTTTCCGCGATCGGATTTTTCGGGCTCATATGCGGAATGAGGAAGTTTATGGTCGCTGCCGCCCATATGGCTGTCAGCAGGATTATCGCTCTCTTCGCAAGATAATGACGATACATCAGATCCTCTCGCTTATCCTCCAGCCCCTCGTGATTGGGGCTGGATCGCTGATACACCCAGTTTCAATCGTCGCATCCCATTGGGAGCAGGCCTTCGCTATTGCACAGGCTTGAGCTGCCAGAGAACATAACCGAACTGGCCCGAAGTCAGCCAAAAAGTCGGCTGCATGTAGGGGTTCTGTTCGGAAGGCCAGTTCGTCCAATGCGTCTGGTTCATCGGAATGCGCAGATAAAATTCGCAAATCGGTGCCTCGACAGCGTCGCGGAGCCAGATTTCCATGGCAGCCTTCACGAGCGGCAAAATGCCGGGATCGCCAGGGCGGAGGTGCCCGACTTGGGCTACGATTTTGTCGTATTCAGCGTTCGACCAGCGCGCCAGGAACAAAGTCGGCTCGCCTACTGGAATTGCATTCTTGGATGTATACGCGTCGAGGGTCGCGAACGGATCGGTGTCAGAGCCACGATGACCGAACAGAGCGAGCTGATATTTTCCATCCCGCATGATTGCGCGGCTCTCCGGCGATGACTGATAGCCAATGTCGAGCCCGTGGTTCTTCAGCTGCTGGGCCACGAGCGGACCGAGAAAGCCGAGAGTCGGGATCGTCTCAATGGTCGACGAAAGCAACTTCCCGTCCTTCTGCCACATTCCGTTGCTGTTTTTGGCGTAGCCGGCGGCTGCCATTTCTTGGTCACCCCGCGCTGGATCATAGACGCCAATCCCGTATTTATCTGCCAGCGGCTTGATCGCATCGATGTATGGCTTGAGCGTGCCGAATCCCGGAAACGGCGAAAAGATCGGGTGAGTGGCACCCTCGAAGCCCACGTCCACCAGTTGTTTGCGGTCCAGGTAATAATTGACAGCGTGTCGAAGATGGGCGTCCTGCCAGATCGGATCCTTGTGGTTGAAATAGAGTGAGGGTGGCCAATCATCGGCCGAGCCGAAGGGAGGGTTATTGCCGGAGAAGGTGGTCACTTTCGGATTCCGGCTGAGGATCTGCTTTACGACCGGAACGGGCAGATCGAAAGCAATGTCGGCCTGATTGGCGAGCATCAATTGCGCCATATGGTCGTTGGTTCCGCCCGGCACGGTGATGATCCGTTCGATTGCCGGCATCTTGGCTAAACCGGCGTCGCTGGCCCACCACTTATCGCGTCGGTCCATAAAGATCTGGGTGTCGGTGAAGCGAACGACCTTCCAGGGGCTTGTCGTAACCGGCCAACCTTTCTGGGGATCGTAGAAGGAAAAGGATGCAGGGTCCGCAACATCTTTCCAGATGTGTTCCGGCAGCCATTGAAGTCCTGACTCGAAGCAGTTGATCAGATATCGGAAAGCGAAACGCGGATCGGGTTTGGTCAGATGGATCACGACCGTAGATTGGTCGATCTTCTCGACGGACGCGACATCCTCAGCGACTGCTGTCGCCTTTACCATGTCCTTCTTCGTCTCGCCGTTCGACTTCAGGAGTCTCAAGGTGAATACCACATCGTCGGCGCTGAACGGCTCACCATCACTCCAGGTGACCCCGGACCGTAAGTGAATGGTCAGCTGCGTATTGCTGTCGTTGTATTCGAGAGACTTCGCCAACCAAGGGATCAACTTGTCTGTAATTGTATTATAGTAGAATAGAGGTTCAAACATATTGATGATCGAGCCCCGCATATCGTCGATATTGATCGAATACGGGTTGGCCTGTCCTACATTCCTATAGGTCGGTGCCTCTGGATTGAAGGCGACGACCAAAGTGCGGTCTCGTGGGACATCCGGGATCGTCTGGGCATACGTCACGTCGCTCGCTATGAGCGCAAGAACGCCAGCGAGTGCAAATTGTATTCTTCGAGTCTTTATCATGAGAATTCCCCTTTCTTTTCTTTTTCGTTGGCATCAAAGATTCACGATAACTTGGGCAGGGACTCAGGCACACGGGATCGGAGTGCTTCCGTCTCGCGGTCGGAAAGCCGACCAGGTGGGCCGTCAGCCCGATTGGTTGGGATGTGCGCGCCCCCGGTCACCAAGATGTTCGTACCGGTGGTGAAGCCCGCTTTGTCCGAAGCAAGGTGGAGCACCCATTCCGCCACGTCATCAGGGCGGCCTGCTCGCCCCACCGGGTTCGCTTGGCAAGCGAGAGCGTTCCAAGCTTCCATGTCACGACGGCGATGGGCGTTGCGGTCAGTTTGGATCAACCCTGGCGCAACATTGTTGACGGTGACACCAAAGGGAGCGGTTTGCACCGCAAGATTGCAAACCAGATTCCACATCGCAGCTTTGGTCAACGCGTAGATGGGCATCTCCGCCGAAGGCGCCACCTCCTGCGCACTTCCTATCGTGATAATACGGCCCCACCGGCGCTCCAGCATGATCGGGATTGTCCGCTGCAAGATCAGGATGTTTGAGGTTAGGTTCACTTGGATCTGCGCGGCGATGTCATCTGCCGTCACGTCGAGGAATGGCTTGTTGATCTGCGCCGATGCACTCAACACCAGAACGTCAAGGCCACCGAGCACCTTCGCCGCCGAATCGACGATGTCCGTGGCTTGTGCAGGATTAGATAAGTCGCCCTCGATTACGTAAGCTCGGCCCCCTGCCTCCATAATTTCGGAGACGAGGTTTTCGCCGGCATTCGGCCATCCCGCGGACCTGTCGGCGGCCTCGCTAAAATTGATTGCAACGGCGGCGCCCTTTGTCGCGAAGGTGCGTGCAATTTGCGCCGCGATCCCGCGGCTACCCCCGGTTATGAGCACGCGCTTTCCGGAAACCGTCATGTTAATTCGCCCCTTTGCTAGACTGATGTCGTGGGTCTCTATGGATGATCATTCCAATGCTCCGGGATACTCTGTGGTGAAACAGGTGGCGTGTTGCGCGATCACGGAGCGGTTTGGCCCGCCGCCGATTCCGCCAGAGAGATCGACCACGATTTGACCGTCCTCGAAAACGGCGGGTTCCCCGCGAAGACGATCGTAGAAGGGGCTCTCACCGATCTGCCTTTCAAGAATACTGAAAGAGGGTATCGTAGCCGCCACCTGCAGGCTGACGAGATCTAGTATCGGTCCTGCGGGGCTATGAAGGCTGGTTTCCAACCCGCGGCAGATTGCGGATTGCAGGATGGCCTTTCCGGTTGCGAGGCCTGTCCAGCGCAGGTCCGGCAAAACAACATCCAGCGCTTCCAGGTCGAGCAGCGCTTCGGCTTCAGGCTCTGAACCGAGCGCCTCTCCTCCGGCGAGGCGGATTCCGGAGTTGTTGGCCAGGCTTCGTAGGGCGCGTGATTCTTCCGGGGGTGCTTCGGCCCAGTTGATCGGGTCTTCGACCCAATACAGATTCAGGCGTGCAGCTTGACGTAGAAACTCCCGTGCTGCTGCGGGCGTCAGCTTTCCGAAGCAGTCGACAAGGAGCCGGACATCAGCGCCGATCGCATCCCGGACTGCTTCGACGCGCAGCAGCGCGCTATTGATGAAGGCAGGCCCCTCCAGCACATCAGAACCGTCCGCGGGTACGCTATCGAACGGAGCGATTTTGATAGCTTTGTAATGACCGGAACTCGCGATTTCTTGGGCGCGTTTGGCAAATCCCTCGGCTTTGCGATCGACGATGCCCCGATTCAGATTGGCATAGACAGATACGCGAGCATTAACTGCGCCGCCCAGAAACGTTGCCATAGCAAGGCCGGCACGGCGAGATAGCGCATCAATGGCGGCTTGTTCCACGACGTGCGCCAATAGGTTTCCGGGCGAACCCGTCCGACCGTTTTGCATCGACGTAAGGGGTTCCAGCGGCAATTCGCAGGGCCTGCCAATGAGCAGAGTCCTGGCTTGCCGAATGACCGACTGCATTTCGACCTCCCGGCCGAAATATGAGGCTTCGCCGAATCCGACGGTGCCGTCCGCCAGTCGGATTTCCAGAAGCAGCCAAGTCGACTGCGCGGACGCCGTAATCGCATATCCTTCAAGAGCCTGAATAACGTCCATATGTCCTCTCTTTATGGAATTCATAGGTGTACATATGAGGAGTCGTTCCACGATGTAGAACTTTATATGGCTTGTCAACATGATCGTTTCAGGTGATAAGCGAAGGACCCCAACGAAGAGGCGTGCAACTTGCTGACGAATGAGCGTGAAGGTAACGACCCGGAAGTCCCAGGCGCGCAGGCCCTGTTGCGTGGCCTCGATGTCCTGCTTGCAATCGGAAACGCCCATTCGCCAATGCGGCTGAAGGACCTGGAACGGACCGCCGGCATCCCCAAAGGGTCGTTACACCGGCTCGTTAGTGCGCTTTCAAGGCGAAGGCTTGTGCGCTTCGATAGCCGGAGCCGAACTTATCATCTCGGCGTCAAAGTGCTTGAACTCGCTCGTGCCGCCTTGGATCGGGATCCGCTTATTCGAGTAGCCAAGCCGGAATTGGCGCGGCTTGCTCGTCGGCTCGGTCGCACCATCGTCTTATCGGTAATGGACGAAAGCAATGTTTTCGTTCTCGACTTCGAGGCGGTAGACCCGGTCTTTACCAGTTTGGCTCATATCTGGCCGCGAGGCCCAGCGATCGACTCGGCTGCTGGGCGAGCCATGATCGCGGCGCTCTCGAAATCGGATCAGATACCGTTTTTGGAAGCTGCCTCTGCGTCGGGCATCAGACAGGAGAAATTGGCCGCCGAGCTCAGCGTGGCCAAGGCCGTTGGCTATATTGTCGTGCCAAGAGAACCGGCTTCGGGCGGCCCCGCGGTCGCTGCCCCCATTGTTGATGACAGCGATCGCCCGATTGGTGCGATCGGATGCACCTTCGATGCTGATGTGACGCCATCGGAAGAACTGCACGAAGCCGGCAGGATCATGGCGGAAGCCGCGCGCCGCGCATCCGGCAAGCAGGGGACTTCGCTAGTCTGGCCCGAGGTGATCGACAAGCCCGAAAAGGCGATTTCTCCGGACCTGCAGGTGCTCCCGACGGGGCGCGACTTCATGGGGGAGAACCCGATTTGGTGTGAGGACCACAGCCGACTTTATTGGGTCGACGTCTTAGCGCCAGCGCTGCGTTGGTGGGAACCCGCTACACGACGCGCCAATAGTCTCGACCTTCCGTTTTTGGTCGGCGGGGTCGCCATCGACGACCGCGGCCGGCTGATCTTGACGGGACAGCGTGGCCTTCACCGCGTGGATCTGGAAACCGGGGAGACCTCCCGCCTTATCGATCCCGAGCCCGATCAGCCCGACAATCGTTTTAACAATGCAGCGATCGATTCGCGCGGCCGTTTGTGGGCTGGAACAATGGCGGTCAACCAGCAGATCGGTCGCGGCAGCCTATACTGCATCGATCCGCATCTGAATGTCGATGTGAAGCTTTCGGCTATCACCGGGCCGAAGAACGTCGCTTTTTCGCCCGACGGCACTCGCATGTACTTTACGGAGGGCGAAAATGCCGTCGTCCACGTCTTCTCGTTTAACGAAGCTTCCGGTGCGCTCGCTGATCGAAGGGTTTTCATCTCCTCCCAAGGATTTCCCGGGAAGCCCAACGGGCTGACGGTCGATGAAGAGGGTCATGTCTGGGTCACTTGCCTTGGCGGGTGGAGCGTTCGCCGATATGCTCCGGACGGTCTGCTCGTCGAAGAGATAGCGCTTCCTGTTCCAATGCCTACGAACTGCGCTTTCGGCGGCGAGGACCTCTCGACCTTGTTCGTGACCTCGACGTTTATCCGTCTCCCCCCGGGCTACTCCTCCCTTGCCCCGGAATCGGGCCGGATCATTGCGATCAAGACGAAAACGCGTGGCCAGCAGCCGCAACGCTTTCTCACTAAGACAGGGGTTACTGATGGACGCGCGTAGAGATCAGGACTTGGAGCCGCAGGCGGTTGTCGTTCACGACGCGAATGCCTTGACCGGTGAGTGCCCCTGTTGGGACCCTAGGTCCGACGTTCTCTGGTGGATCGACATTCAGGGCCAGCGGCTGCTCAGCTTTTCGCCGCGCAGCGGCGAGCGCCGGGCTGTCAATCTTCCTCTGATGCCGGGTCTTATCACCAATCGGCGCGCGGGCGGCCTGATCGTGGGTCTTGAGGACGGCTTCTATGCCTTCGATCTCGCCAAGGGACTAAGTGCCCGCCTGGTTGCTGCAGCCGAAGAAGACGGTCGCCTTCGCCTCAATGACGGCAAGGCCGACCTGCGCGGGCGGCTTTGGTTCGGAAGCATGGACAAGACCGGTGGAGGTGGCCGCTGGGGCGGCCTATTCGTCCTCGATACCGACGGCAGCGTCAGGAAGATTCTTAGCGACATAACGATCCCCAACGCAATTGCCTGGTCGCCAGATGGATCGGTCTTCTATTTCTCGGACAGCGTAACCAAAACGATAGACGCCTACGACTACGATCTGAATACCGGGAGCCTCAGCCACAAATGCCCCTTCGCCGTTTACGATGAAGGTGAGACGCCTGATGGCGTGTGCATAGACAGGGAAGGTGGGGTCTGGATCGCCGTCGTGCATGGCAACCGTGTAGAGCGGAGGCTGCCCGACGGACGCTTGGACCGGATTGTCCCTCTTCAGGTGAGCCGGCCGACGATGCCCATGTTGGGCGGGGTCAACGGCTCAACCCTATTCGTGACGTCACAGCGCCGCTTCCTCACCACCGCTGAACTCGCCGCCCAGCCTGCCGCTGGAGACTTGCTTGCGATCGACGTAGGCATCCCGGCGGCGCCCTGCGCAATGGCTGCAATTTAGAGGTCCTTATGCAATCACGTAGTTGCCTTTGTCCTGACACCAGTCCGCAGATCGCCAATTTGTGGCATCGATCATGAGAGTCGAGCAGCGGCTGTTTGAGCTCGGTATAGAACTTCCTCGCGTTCCGGCGCCGGCCGGCAAATATGCTTCGTGCTCGGCTTCCGGCAATCTCCTCTTCCTTAGCGGCCAGGGCCCTTTGCTCGCTGACGGCTTTTTCGCGCGCGGAAAGGTCGGGTCGGAAATAAGCTTGTCAGAGGGCCGGGAACGCGCCCGTCTCGCCGGGCTGCTTCTTATCGCGGTGCTTCGCGACACTGTCGGGAATCTCGACCGCGTGATGCAGATAAACAAACTCTTTGGCATGGTGAACGCTGTTCCCGATTTCGCCGAGCATCCCGCAGTAATCGACGGATGCTCGGATCTCTTCCTATCCGTGTTCGGGGAAAGTGGCCGACACGCACGATCGTCAGTCGGGGTGGCCTCGCTTCCCGGCGACATTTCGGTCGAAGTTGAGGCCGTGGTCACCATAGAGCGCTAGTGTGACACCAGACAGCAAGACGGAATGAGGCATTCAAGAAGAAGGCACACAAAGTCGAGTTTCGTGCGCGGCTTCACCCGCTTGATGTGCTCTCCGCTTTCTTCGCGTTAGACTAGGCGCAATATTTTTCCATTTCTCGGAAGGCAAAGACCGGTTGATCCTGCCATTTCTCGTCGCCGGATTGACTGAGCTGATGACGGCGGGAGCGCTCTTCACCTTTGCGACCACGATCATCCGCTTGCCTCTGAGTCTGACTCAAAAAGAGCTCAAGGCTGCTGACGAGGCGGATATGGCGAGGAGCAGCCGAGCCAGGAAGATGCCTTCGACAACACAGCGACGCGGCGAGAGTTCAAAACCCTTGGCGGTGTCGGAGCGCTTGACCGGTGTGGCGCAGCCACGGCCGGCGTTTCAGCATGGCTTGGGGACTTCAAGCGGGCGTCGCTATCTTGAATGTCCGCTGCATGGACAACCGATCCGACCATCAGGCCAAGCCTGTCGGTGACAATTTGGCGCTTGCGGCCCTTTGATCTTCTTATTTCCACCGAGCTGGGACTGGTTTGGGGATGCCTCAGCGGCATCCTTCAGGAGAGGCTTTTGGCTGAGCTTGCATGAAGGCAGGAAGGGTTGGGAGGCCGAGGTCGGCGCAGAGGCGCTTGCTTTGCCTGGGATCGCTCAGCACTGGACGTAGGCGCCGCAACTGTGTCCGGTGGCCGTCGATGGCGACAATCTGGGGAATCAGCATCGAACAGGAGCCACCTAGGATACGATTTCCTGTCTTATCCGCGCAGCACGGGCTTGATGATATTTTAAATCTGGTATATCAGATTTCTGCAAAAGGACGCTGATGGAACTTCGAAAGTTTTCCACCGAAGAAACACAAAATCTGCGCGCGCGCACCTTCACGGCACTTCGCGGGCAGATTCTGGACGGCAGCCTTAAACCGGGTGAGCGCGTGAGCGAGCGCAAAATCGCCGAAATGCTCGGAATTTCGACCACGCCGATCAAGGAGGCGCTGCGTCGCCTGGAGGCCGAGGGGTTGGTTGTCACGCTGCCGCGCCGGGGAACCTATATCGCGGCTTTCTCGACCGAGAAAGTCCACGAAATGGCTCTAATTCGCGCCGCCATCGAGGGTGTCGCCGCTCGCATCGCCGCCCAGAAAGCAAAGGATGCCGATCTCTCCCAGCTTCGGAGCCAAATCGAAGTGATGCGCGCGGCGACCGCCGCCGGAGATTTTGGCGATGTCGTCAACGCCAATGAAGGCTTCCACGAGATCATCCAGGGTCTCGCCGCCAACCAGTATCTCTCTCAGATCCTCGGCGTGCTGCGTGTCTATGATCGCTCGAACCGCGTTCGCGTCCTGTCGCGATGTGATGAATTCGAACGCGCATTTCGCGAGCATCTTCAGATCCTCACTGCGATTGAAGGGGCTGATCCCGACGGGGCGGAGGCGGCGATGCGCGCGCATATCCTGAGATCAGTGGAACTCATTCGAATCCACAGCGAGCAACACGGAGAGCCAACATGACCACGAGTCGCGCGGACGTGCAGGCAGCGTTGAACGGCATTTCCGGCGTGCACGTCACACCCTATGGGCGGGACGGATCAATCAATGCGGCGGCGGTTACCTCTATCGTGCGGCGTATCGCTTCCGCCGGCATCCACGCCGTTGTTTGCGGCGGCAACACCGGCGAATTCTTCTCGCAAACGGCGCGCGAAATCGTAGCAGTGCAGGAAGCGGCGAAGGAAGGCTGCCTGGAACGGACAGTGATGATCGCCGGCGTCGGCCGGGCCATCGATGACGCGATCGAACTGGCAAGGTCGGCGGAGCGGATAGGGTTCGACGCAATCATGGTGCATGAGCCTGCCGATCCCTTTGCCGGAGCAGTCGGAGTGACCGCCTACGTCCGCCGCATTTGCGATTCCGTCAGTCTGCCAGTCATCCTCTATGTGCGGTCGCCCGCTCTGGGCTTCAATGAACTCATGTCGCTTGCGGCGATCGATCAGGTCGTCGGCATCAAGTTCGCGCGGACCGATCTCACGCAACTGGCGAATTGCATTCGAGCGACCGAAGGGAGCGGCGTCGCTTGGGTATGCGGCCTGGCCGAGCAGTGGGCGGCCCCTTTCTATGCGGTTGGCGCCCGCGGCTTCACCTCAGGACTGGTCAATGTCGCGCCCGAACATTCAATGGTGATTCATGCCGCCCTTGAGCGCGGCGATTTTACTGAGGCGCGCCGTCTGGTCGGATTGATCGCACTCTTCGAGGAACTCCGCTCCACCGACGACAATGGCGCCAATGTGACTGTCGTCAAGGAAGCGCTCAGCCTCCTCGGTCACGAAGTCGGGCGGGTCCGCGATCCGGGCAGCGCCCGATTGTCCGACGCAAATCGCCAGCGTCTGGGTAAGGTGCTGGAAACGTGGCGGAAAAATGGAATTCTCGCTGAGCCGGTGAGTTGACTGATATGTCTGAATACATCGTCGGTTCTCTAACAGAGGCAAGCTAGGACGTTCTTCAACATCGCCTCGCGGTCGCCGTGATCGCGATAGCCGCCATTATCCTGCGGGCAGTATAGTTCTTAGGGGCAGGAGGTCATCGGCGACACCGATATCCTGAAAAACCCACGGCCACGCCAAAATAGCCTTTGCCGTGTAATGCAGAAGGTACGATTCCATGCAACCAGTTCTCTCCCTTTCGCGGGAAAACTCCGTCTATTGTTTCGACAAGGATGCCAAACCGCTCGTCGCCGTCGACGCGCCGGCGCGGCTCATGATCGAAACGCATGACGCGAGAGGGGGGCGCCTAACGCGCGCCGAGCAGGTCCACGAAACCACGCCCGACTTCAGCGATCGCTTTCCGAAGGCCAACCCAGCCACCGGCCCGATCTTCGTCAACGGCTCCGAACCGGGCGACACGATCACGGTCGACATCCACTCGATCGACCTAGACCCGCTCGGCTTCATTCTGGTCAAACCGGACATGGGGTTGGTGCGCGGCCTGAGCCCAAAGGCCATCGCCAAGATGTGCGCGATCGAGGACGGCGTCGTGCATTTCAATGATCTGAGAATTCCCGTTCGGCCGATGGTCGGCGTGATCGCCGTCGCTCCCGCCGACGAGCCCATCGCCACGGCCTATGTCGGTCGCCACGGCGGCAACATTGACAGCAGGCTGATCGCCGCTGGTGTCAGGCTTCACCTGCCCGTTCAGGTCGAGGGCGCCCTCGTCTACCTTGGCGACATCCATGCTGCGATGGGCGATGGCGAGGTGTCGGGCACCGGCATCGAGGTCGGTGCCCGCGTCGAGGTCACAGTCGGATTGGAGAAAGCTACAGGCAGAACTTGGCCTTATGCCGAGACGGAGGACCGGCTCATCTCGATAGGTTCGGCACCGACCTTCGAAGTCGCGTCTGAGATCGCGGTTCGTGAGATGATGAGCCTTCTTGGCCAGCGTCTCGACCTCTCGCCGACCGATGCATTCATGCTCATCAGCGCCATCGGGGATGTCGGCGTCAATCAGGCCTGCAGGTCAAAGATCGACGTCAGCGTTCGTGTCGACATGCCAAAGCTCGGTCACGGTCTTTCCCGAGCGAAGCCCGGGGCAGTGGTGAGATAGCCGGCAAACAATAGCAGATCTCCAATAATGCTAAGACTATCTAAATTGTGACGCCTGATCGAAAGTCAACTTTAAGTACTGGGCGTTAGCGTATCTGCAGCCAGTTTGGTCCTGAAGAACGACAGGTCAGCGCGCCTTGACCACTTTCGACATCAGCTACCGCCGCATCAGGCAGGCCGTGTTTTCACCCGCGAATATTCCGGCGGCCATCGCTGTTGCGGTCATTACAGTATGCGCCGTGTTTGCCGACCATCAAAACAGGCTCGTGTCAGATCTGGCCGCGCGGGCGGATGTGCTGGCGCGGGTCAATCTTGTCCGAGCCAAGCTGGAAGGCAACATCAACGGAACCCTTCACCTTGTCAGGGGCTTGGTCGCGACGATTGTGACCGAACCCTATATGGGGCAGCAGCGATTCGCCGCTCTCGCCAGCAGTGTTCTGAGCGGGGATTCGTTGGTGCGCAATGTAGGCGGCGCTCCGGATCTTGTCGTTTCGTTGATGTACCCCATGCAGGGCAACGAGAAGGCCATGGGTATCGATTACCGCACCGATGCAGTAATGGGTGAAACCGCTCTGCGTGCGCGTAACGAACGCAGGTTGATCCTGGCGGGGCCAATCGACCTCAAGCAGGGCGGCAAAGGCTTCATCGGTCGCTTTCCCGTTTTCGTCAAAGGCGCGAACGATAGCGACCGTTTCTGGGGCATCGTTTCCGCGGTCATCGATGTAGAGCGGCTGTACAAGGCCAGCGGCCTATTGGACCCTGGTCTTGGCCTCGACATAGCGATCACCGGCAAGGACGCGACGGGAGTTGCCGGAACGCGGTTCTTCGGCGATGACAATGTGGCCAAGAACAGTCCCGTAACAGCCGATATCCTGGTTCCATCCGGCTCATGGCAGATCGCCGCCATCCCCAAGAACGGCTGGGCGTCCACATATGACGGTGTCTGGTTGTTGCGCGCGATCATGGCCGCCGCGGCGGCGGCGATGGTGATACCAATCCTGGTCGCTGGCCGGCTGGCCGGAGAGCGGCAGCGCACGTATTCCGAACTTCGGCGCCTGTCACGGCGCCTGGAATTGGCGCTTGAGGCATCCTCGATCGGTGTCTGGGAGCATGATCTCGCCTGCAACAGACTGGTATGGGACGACAGACTCGATGAAATCTACGGCATTAGCAGCAAGGGCGGCTCGCGTGGATACCAGGACTGGGCTGGCGCGATCCACCCGCTCGACCTGGCCCGGGCAAAAAAGGATTTCGACGGCGCCGTCTCCACCAAGGGGCCTTACTCATCGGATTACCGAATTGTCCGCCCTGACGGCGAGATCCGGTATCTACGCACCAGGGCAACCTATTTTCAGGACGGCAATGACACGCCTAAGATGATAGGCGCCGAATGGGACGTGACTGCCGATGTCCTGCTGAACAAGGATCTGGAACGGGCACGGCAGCTTTCGGATTCACGAAATTCGGAACTCGAATTCGCCAAGTCGCGCATCGAGCATGACGCGCTGCACGATTCGCTGACCGGCCTTCCGAACAGGCGTTTCCTGGATGAGATACTGGAGAAATTTGCCACCACCTGCGGTTCCAACGCTCAGCATATCGGGCTTCTTCATATCGACCTCGACCGCTTCAAGCAGATCAACGATACGCTTGGCCATGCAGCCGGCGATGCGATGCTTGTGCACGCTGCTGCCGTTCTCAAGGCAAATGTCGGTGATCAGGATTTCGTCGCCCGCGTCGGCGGCGACGAGTTCGTGGTGGTCAGCCGGAATTGCGACGACACCCAGCTCTCCATGCTCGCCGAGCGGATCATTGCTCAGATGCGCCTGCCCGCCTACTATCAGGGCCACCAATGCCGCTTTGGCGTCAGCGTCGGAATTGCTGTCGACGATGGAAAGAACGGCGTTGGCGGGGATATTCTGGTTAATGCCGACATTGCCTTGTACCGGGCCAAGAGCAATGGCCGCAATCGATACGAATTCTTCTCCGATGCGTTACAGAAGAAAATCGTCAGCACAAAACGTATTGCCGACGAGATTCTTGGCGGTCTGGAGCGCAACGAATTCGTCGCCTATTACCAGCTTCAGTTCGATGCAAAGACGCTCAGCATCGCCGGTGTGGAGGCACTGGCGCGCTGGAGGCATCCGACAAAGGGAATTCTCACTCCCGACATCTTCCTGAACATTGCGGAGGAACTGAACGTCGTTTCCATCATCGATAGAACGGTTTTGGAACAGGCGCTCGGAGATTTCGACGAATGGTCGGCTGAGAAGCTGAACATCCCCCACGTATCGGTCAACGTGTCGGCGCGGCGCCTTCAGGACGAGGATCTGATCAAGGGCTTGCGCGACTTGAATATCAAGCAAGGAACTGTCTCATTCGAACTCGTCGAGTCAATCTTTCTCGATGAGAGCGATGATCTGGTCACCTGGAACATCGATCATATCAGGCAGCTCGGCATTGACTTAGAGATCGACGATTTCGGTACCGGCCATGCGTCTATCGTCAGCTTGCTGAAGCTTCAGCCACGTCGCCTCAAGATCGATCGCCAGCTGATCAGCCCGATTGTCGAATCCGAACGGCAACGGCAACTTGTCGCGTCGATCATCGACATCGGCAGGTCGCTTGGCATCGAGGTTGTCGCGGAAGGCGTTGAAACCATGGAGCACGTCCGCATCCTGCAGACGCTCGGCTGCGACATGCTACAGGGCTATGTTTTTGGCAGCGCCATGGACTCCAAAACGCTGAAGGCTTTTGTCCGGTCCCGACAATGGCGCACTTCGGGTTAGTCAAACTCGACGCACGCAGGCAAAACCCTAGAGTATCCGTGTTGGTCAAGGAAGGGATTGGGTCCAGTTTCGACCATCCCTGAGTAAAGCGTTTGCGAGGAGGATAAGCCTCCTCATGATGGCGGTGATTGCGACCTTGAAGGGTTTGCCTGC